>DRGF01000115.1 GCA_011050175.1 Thermococcus sp.
GCTTACCAGCGTGCCACAGGAACCACAGCAATTACAAGCGAGTTCACGTTCGTCCCGGTCGGCCCTGTCTTGAGGAGCGCGCCGGCTTTTTCCAGTGCGTTATATGCGTCGTGTTTCCTGAGAGCCTCTTCAACGTCGATCCCCGCTTTCCGGAGCCTCTTAATAGTCGCCCCGTCCACTATCCCTCCGGCAGCATCTGTCGGCCCGTCCGTGCCGTCCGTATCAACCGCCAGAATCACGGCGTTCAGCCCCTCTATTTTTCTGGCAACACTCAGGGCAAACTCCTGGTTGGGCCCGCCGAGGCCGGCTTCACCCTCGATGGTCACCGTCCACTCGCCGCCAGCTATTAAAACGGCCGGCTTTGGAACCGGGCGGCCGTATCTAGCTATCTCCTGCACTATCGAGCCCATCGCCAGCGCTATCTCCCTTGCCTCACCTTCGAGGGTCGTGGTGAGCAACAGGGCATTGTAGCCGAGTTCCTCCGCCTTCGCCAGGGCAGATTCACAGGCGAGGGTGTTGCTCCCGACTATGAAGTTGTGGACGTTCGGAAGGTCTTCTTTGAGGGTTTCCTCGGCTTTTCCGTCAAGCCCGAGCTCGATGTGTCTCCTAACGCTCTCAGGCAGCTTCTCCCAGACACCGTAGAGCTTCAAAACCCTGTGGGCATCTTGGAAGGTTGTTGGGTCCTTCACAGTTGGGCCAGATGCTATCGCCTCCAGAGGGTCGCCGACGACGTCCGAGAGGACGAGGCTTATCACCGTCCCTTTTACCCGCTTCGCCAGCTTGCCACCCTTGACCGCTGAAATGTGTTTTCTCACTGTGTTTATCCCGTATATCTTCGCCCCACTTTTCAGGAGGAGCTCGTTTGTCCGAATTTTGTCCTCCAGCGTTATTCCATCCTCTGGGAGGAGAAAGAGTGCACTTCCCCCGCCGGAGATGAGGACGAGTAGGATGTCATCATTCTCGACCTTTTCGACCAGCTCCAAGCCAAGCTTTCCACCCAAAAGGGAGTTCTCGTCCGGGACCGGATGCCCCGCCTCGATGACCTTTAGCTTCTTCAGCCCTGGGCAGTTCCCTGCGTAACCGTACTTGGTGATTACCACTCCCTCCTCGAGCCGCTCTCCAAGGGTGTCCACGACGGCCCTTGCCATGGAGCAGGCGGCCTTGCCGAAGGCAAGAAGGTAGATTTTCCCAGAAACCCGGAATTTCTTTCCCCTGACAACCAACCACTCCCCATCAAAGTCGAGGGAGTTCTTCACCGCCATGTAAGGGTCGGCCGCTTTGAGGGCGGCGTCCATTATTTCAAGGGTGGCAGCCCTGGCCTCGTCAACCATCACATCTCCCCCACAAAGGCAACTGAGAGGATAAACGCACCGCACCTTAAGGGGGTTGCGGAGAAAGTAGAAGAATCAGTCGAGCATAGCCAGTATCTTGTCTATTTCGTTGGAGACCTCAACGTCGAAGAGGTGCATCGTCGGCAGGAGCCACCAGAGGCGGTAGCTGTGGGCCTTTTCTTCCTCTCCAAAGTACTGGAAGACGAACCTTCCGAAGCCGGTCATATCACGGTGGACGTCCCTCACTGCCCTCAGAACGCGCCTGACCTTCGGCGGGTACTCCTCAAACGGGAGCGGGAGGGTCTTCTCGCCAGGAGCCTCGCGTTCTGTGGTATCTCCCGCTGGGTCTCGCTGATGTGGTACTCCCTGCCCCTTTCAGTGTAGGTCTCACCCTCTTCGTGGGTTCCGGTCTTTGACACAAAGTATGCCTCCCTGCCGTCTATCGTTCCGAGGTGCAGGTCGTAGCCCCACGCCTTCAAATCCTTGAACCTGAACCTCCTCTCCGCCGGAACGACTCCGGTGTTCTCAATTATGTAGTAGCCCTCGAACATTTTTCATCACCAAAAGTTATTAAAACCTTTTTCAGATTTAAACCTTTCCATCACAGGAGTGCCAAAACACGAGAAAACCTGCAGAGAGAACTCCAAAAGGAATGTCCAAGAAATCAGCAGTAGCACACTACTCCTCCAGTATTACAAGCTCGATTTCCGCCCTTGTTTCGGGGTTCTTCAGGAGTTCAACTATCCTGCGGTCTATGTCCCTCGCAGCCTTGTTCGCCCTTATCGCGAGGGTTCTGGCGTCGATGTAGTCGCTCTTCCGCACCACCATCGAAAAGTCGTGGTCGAGGATCAGGTCGGGGCTTCCCTCGGCGAGAACCGCGTCCACGAGGTCTCCCACCTTTATCCTTATGAGAAGCTTTTTCCCTGCCCTCAACGCGGCTTTAAACTCCTCGCTCAGGTCGTTTATTCCCCTGTCTGCCTCGATGCAGAGTATGCAGTCGCCTCGGGGGGTGAGGTAGTCCTCCTTCGTGAACTCAAGAGTTGATTTGTGGGTTGCCCTGACGTTCTCGTGGCCCCGGCAATGAATGATTTCCCTGAGCATGCCCATGAATACGCGGGAGGGTTTATAAGTTTCCGGTCAAATTCACGAAAACTTTTTAAGTATTGAAGAAAAATACTACGTTGGGTGATATGATGAACTTGAGGCGTATCGTCGGCGGTCTTGTGAGGGTTCATGTAGGCTTTGCCCTTGTAAGGGTTAATTCTCTCGGGAAGGTCTATCCTGCAAAAACCAATGTTAATGTGTTTGAGCTCCTCCACAGAAGGCTTAAGAAGAAGTAGAGAACCGCTTTTAGTTTTTGCCCGTTCTGGGAAAACCTTTAAAAGGGCTTTTATGATTTGGGTTACGGTTGTCAGAGTCAAGATAATGGGGGGATTGATAATGGGAAACATCAAGCAGACTTTCATCAAGAGAACCGCCCGCGAGCTGTTTGACCGCTATCCGAACGAGTTCAGCAGGGACTTCGAGCACAATAAGAGGAAAGTCGAGGAACTCACCAACGTCACCAGCAAGACCATCAGGAACAGGATAGCCGGCTACATGACCAGGCTCGTGAGGATGAAGGAAGAAGGCAAGATGCTCTGAACGTCTATCCCTCGTTTTTCTGGGCTTTAGCTTTCTCCTTCTCCATCCGCTTTCTAAAAGTCGTTTAGGTCTTCCAGTATCTTCTTGGAAAGCCTCGGGCCAAACTCGCGCATGAGTCTCTCGAACTCGCGCTGGTTCTCCCTGGCTATCCTCCGCAGGAGGTTCTCTATGTAAGTTTCTGTCAGCAGGCGGACTTCCTCCAACCCCTGCTTCGTCCGGATGATCTCGTCTATCCGCTCCTGTATCTCCGCCAGAAACGCCAGGAGCTCATTTATCTTGGCCTCAGCGGGCCCCGTGGACTTTATAAGGGCCCTGGCCTGTGCGTATTCCTTGGTGTCCCTTGGCGCTTTGGGCTCGTACATCTCCGTTCCGAAGGCATACGGTGTCAGGAGCACCTCTAAACGGAAGCCTCGCTTTATCGTGTAGTACTTCCTTGGCCTGCCGCGCGGTATCTTCTCTACCCTGCCCTCTATCAGCCCGGCATTCTCGAGTATCCTGAGGTGTTCCAAAACGGCCTTCTGACCTACCCCCAGTTCCTGACTCAGCTCGCTCACGAAGTAAGGCCTCTTAGTGAGCAGGATGAGTATCCTTCTACGGGTCTCGTTTCCCAGTATATCGAGCAACCCTCCCATGTTCTTATTTGACTCCATACTCTCACCTCCCCCACCTTTCTCTAACCTCATGTAAGAAAAGGCCGCTTTAAGCTTTTCGGTGAAATATGGAAAAGGCAGGGATTAGGGAACAACATGGTGCTCCCTGCAGCGTGCCTCATAGCTCTCGCTGCTCCCGATGAGGATTATTGGGGAATCCCTCGGGGCGGGTTTCCCGTCAATGAGGCGCTGACTCCGGGTCGCAGGCTTTCCGCAGACTGTGCAGATGGCAGTGAGATAGACGATGTTGTCGGCACGAACGAGGAGTTCCCTGGTTACGGGGAAGGGGTCCCCCTTGAAGTCGAGGTTGAGGCCGCTCGCTATGACGTAGACTCCCTCGTCGGCGAGACGGTTCAGAGCCTCAACTATTTCCAGCGGGAAAAACTGCACCTCGTCTACCCCTATTACCTCAAAGCCATTTTCCCTGGTAATTCTCTCAATGAGCTCAACGCCCTCGGCATTGGTGGGGACAACGAATGCCTCGTACCTGAGACCGTTGTGGGCCACGACCTCTTCTTCGCTGTATCTGTTATCTATGGCAGGTTTGAAAAGCGCCGCCTTCCTCTTGGCAAAGGTCTGCCGTTCTATGCGCTTAATCAGCTCCGTTGTTTTACCTGCAAACATCGGTCCAGTGATGACTTCCAAAAACCCCTCCGGATGCATCGTCTCACCAGATATCCTGAGGTTCAGAGCCTTAAAATTATCTGCGGCCGAGAAGTTGGACAAAAGACGAAAATGGGAAAGAAAAGCCGTCAAACCGGTCAGACCGGGGTGACGTAGCCCCACTTTTCGAGGGCACGGGCGAGCTCCTTGTGGGTCTTGGCGTACTCGTCGAGCGGGGTTCCTTCCATGATGGCATCGATTGCCTGCCTGACGGCCTTTGCACCCGCAGCCGGCCCGTCCGGGTGGCCGAGGGTCCCACCGCCGAGCTGGAGGACGATGTCCGTTCCGAGGGCCTCTATGACCGGCTGGATGTTGCCTGGGTGCAGACCGCCGGAGCTGGTCGGGAAGGCCGGCTTTATGCCGTAGAACTTCTGCTCCATGTGGAAGACGTCGTTCTCGTCCGGCTTGTAATGCTTCTCCCTGAGTATCCTGGCGTTCTGGATGACATCCCACTTGCCGCCCTCAAGCTTGCCGGCACCTGCGGTTCCAACGTGGAGCTGGTCGATACCGACAAGCCTGTAGAGCTTGGCAAGGACGAACATCGAGATGCCGTGGTACTTGTCCCTAGTGAAGGCAGCGTGCATTGCCCTGTGGCCGTGGACCGCCAGACCGTAGTCCGCCGCCAGCTCAGCTATGTACTCGAGCGCACCCCAGCCGGTTATGACAACGTCCACCATCGCGTGTTTGAGGCCAAGATCGGCCAGAACCTCGAGCCTGCGCTCCATCTCAAGGAGTGGGGCGGTTATGTTGGCGAACCAGGTCTTCTTCTCGCCGGTCTCGCTCTCGACCTTGTCGATGATCCTTGCCATTATCTCAGCGCGCTCATCGAAGCGGTTGTACCACGGGCTTGTGAGGTTCTCATCGTCCTTCATGTAGTCCGCACCGTTCATGAGGAGGTCTGTGGAAAGCTTTTCAAACTCTTCCGGCGAGTATCCGACCTTGGGCTTTGGAACGACACCGTAGATTGGCCTGTCTTTGATTTCGAGCATCTTCCTGACGCCTTCTATACCGAAGGCTGGACCGTTGAACTCTCTGATAACCTTCTCTGGGAAGTAAAGGTCCTCAAGGCGCAGCCCCTTAACGCGCTTCATACCGAAGACGTTGCCCGCTATGCTGGCTAGAAGCCCGGGAAGGTTTGCATCCTCAAAGGCGTGGAACGGGTAGGCGATCTTGACTATCCAGCTGCCGTCGCCCATGTCGTGGAACTCGTAGGCCTTGGCAGAAAGGTCGGCCCACCTCTCCTCCTCATACCACTGGTAAAGAGTTGTCCAAGTTCCGGTTGAGCTCTCAGCAGCAACCGCACCCGCGGCCGCTTCGATTGTGTACCCCTCTGCAGGGGTTATGCGGAACACGGCTATTATGTCTCTCTTCTTACTGGGCTCATAGCCCTTGTCCACATAGTAGTCATATATTTTGTCAAACTTCTCTACCATGCTACCACCTCCTCCGTACCCCAAAGATTGCATAAATCCCCATAAAAATATTATGGCTCAATTTTGGTTCATTGATGCATTTAGATGCATAGTAAAGGCGCCTTTCATTCCCTAGCGCCCCAAATTTCCTCCTTATTTTGGAAAATCAAAAGGATCAGCGGCAGATACTTATGATTTAAAGGCATAAAATCGACTTTTGAAACTTCGTCCTGAAGTTAGTACCGAGCCGGTTATAAGCCATGAGCCCAATGATGCCGAATTTCTAAACACCTCACCCAAAAAAAGCCGATTATTGCCTTCAGAAGCCTCTGTTTCCGAAAAGTTTATATAGACCTTCCTTCCTAGAATAAAACGCAGATACCTGCAAAACAACGTTTAGGAGGTTGGGAAAATGGCTGAGTTGCCGATTGCCCCAGTTGACAGGTTGATAAGGAAGGCCGGCGCTGCCCGCGTTAGCGAGGACGCCGCCAAGCTTCTCGCCGAGCACCTTGAGGAGAAGGCCATGGAGATCGCCAAGAAGGCGGTCGACCTCGCCCACCACGCCGGCAGGAAGACCGTCAAGGCCGAGGACATCAAGCTTGCCATCAAGGCCTGAAGGCCTTTCTTTTCATTCCTTAGCTTTTCTGAAAGTTTGAAGCTTCACCAGAAGCGCACCCTTTCGACCCGGATGCTTTCTCCAGCGACTTCTAAAAACGCAAAGCCCGCCGAGTCCATTCTGGGAAAGGCCGGAGAACCCGGGTTGAGGAGAACCACCCTTCTCCCGTGAATCGAGTGCGTATCGTGGTAGAAACGGTGCGTATGACCGAATATGAGGACATCGGCCCCCACATCAAGGGCTTTAAGAGTCAGGAACTGGGAGTTGAGCGAAAAGAACTGGTGCCCGTGGAGAAGGGCGATTCTAATGTCCCCGACATCGACTACCTTTTCCTCCGGGAGACTGAGGTGGTCGGCGTTTCCCCGAACGGCCACCACAGGGGCGAACTTCTCAAGTTCCTCCAGAAGCTCATGGGACGTAACGTCGCCGGCGTGCAGTATCAAATCCGGTGTCCTTTTCTTGAGGTATTGGAAAAGAAGAGACGGAAGATTTCCAGTTTTATCGCCGTAATGGGTATCACTCGTCACCGCTATAAGCACGGCCATCCCTCATATCGGGACGTTTATGTTGAGCTTCTCCACCAGCTCCTTGTAGCGGTTCCTCACGGTGACCTCGGTTACGTGCGCTACCTCCGCCACCTCACGCTGGGTCTTCTTCTCACCCTCTAGGAGGGAAGCCACGTAGAGCGCCGCCGCCGCAAGCCCCGTGGGACCCTTGCCGCTGGTTATACCGCGTTTTATGGCCTCTCTAAGTATCTCCTTGGCCCTCTTCTTTGTCCTGGCACTCACGTTCAGGGCATCGCCAAAGCGGTCAACGTACTCTATCGGGCTGGTCGGGCGGAGGTTGAGGTTGAGGCCGCGGGCAAGGAAGCGGTAGCTCCTTCCAATCTCCTTCTTCGTGACCTTCGAAACGGCCGCTATCTCATTGAGAGTCCTCGGGATATGCTCCATCCTGCACGCCGCGTAGAGCGCGGCTGAGACCATACCCTCAATCGAGCGCCCGCGGATGAGCTTCTTCATAACGGCCTTTCTGTAGAGCGAGGCCGCAACCTCCTTCACGCGCCTCGGGAGACGCATCTGGGCGGCCATTCTGTCCAGCTCGCTCAGGGCAAAGGCCAGGTTACGCTCGGCCGCGTCGTTTATGCGCATCCTGCGCTGCCACATCCTAAGGCGGCGCATCTTGGTACGGTACATGCCGGTTATCTGGTTCCCGTGTATGTCCTTGTTGCGCCAGTCTATATCAGTGGAGAGACCCTTGTCATGGATCATAAGTGTCATGGGCGCACCAGTCCTGGCACGCTTGGCCCTCTGGTTTGGATCAAAGGCGCGCCACTCGGGACCATCATCGATGACATTCTGCTTAACAACGTACCCGCAGACAGAACAGACGATTTCGCCTCTTCTTGGGTCGTAAAACAGTTTGTCGGAACCACAAAACGGACATACATTCTTATCAGCCAAAAGCTCTCACCCCCTCTTTCTGGGGGCAGGGCGTCTCACCTTTCCGCCCTTGGAACGCTTCTTCCCGCGAGCATGCGTGGCCTTTTTGCGCTTGGTATCAACATAGAGCAATGTCCCAACGTACTCTCCGGGGTTCTTGACCCGCGGCTTGACGGCCACATAGGGCCTCTTAACCGGCCCGAAGACATCCTTCACTACACCGACCACGGTGAGCTTTTTGTCAACCACCGGGTCGTTGAGCGAGGGAACCCAGTCAGTCCTGAGAATCAGGAACCCCTGCTTTGCATAGTGAGAAACTTTACCCAGGCGCTTCATAGCCCCACCCCAAAAGGACATATCCTTTTAAGCTTTTCGTTTTTGTCCTTATAAACTTTTCGGAAAA
>DRGF01000114.1 GCA_011050175.1 Thermococcus sp.
CACCTCATCGAAGCGGACGTAGCGGCCGTTGCGGGAGACGTTGACGTCGGCTAAATCGTCCTCCTCCGCGAAGACCTCGTTTTTGAGAATCGGATATCTCTCTTTGAGGATATCGATGAGTTCCTTGACCGTTATTCCCTCAGGAACCTCAAGCTCCTCCTCGCCCTTCCCGACGAGGGAGCGGTAACGGGCAAAATATCTTACCTTGATCCTCATTCACACCACCAGGAAAAGTTGGGGAGAGAGTTAAAAAGGGTTGCTGGACGGTTTTGCTACCAGGGCACGCTCTTCCAGCCCATTTTGTAGGCAAAGTAGTTGGCCCCCCAGTGGATGAAAGGCGAGACTATCAGGAGAAAGATTATCTGGCCGGAATCGAGGGTTTTAACCGGGTATGCAAGGGCCAGAGCAGATATGAGGAATCCAAGCTGGTCGAGACCCACGGCAGGGGCGCCGCGGGGCAGATTCACGCGCCTTTTGATGAAGCTCCCCACAAGGTCACCGAGCAGAGCACCGAACGAGAGCAGAAAAGCGAGCACGATGGCGGTTTTAAGGGAGCCGTAGAAGTCGGGCGTGATGAAGTACTGGGGAACACCAACTGCCGTTCCGAGGGAAACTCCCCCGATTAAGCCGCGCCAGGTCTTTCCATCTCCGAGCACCCTCCGGCCGTCCTTCCAGAGCCTGCCGCCGTCTATGGGGCGTCCTCCTCCGACGAGCACAGGGGAGGCGTTGGCAACGTATGCGGGCAGTATGTACCAGAAGGCCCAGAGGAGGGATGAGATGAACTCCATTATTCCACCCGTCTGGAGTACCGGCCCTCGGTTTTAAAGCTACCGCTCTTCATTGGACTCGAGGCAGTTTAGAAGCATCTCAAGAAGCTCCTCATTCTCATGTTCGATTAAGAACTTAATGATTCTCCCCGCGAGTTCGTTTCTTCTCAGAGCGAACTCGAGGCGTTCACGCAGTGCCTCGGCCTCCTCGCCCTCCTCACCCTCAAGTTCCCGCAGGGCCCTCTCAAGGTTTATCCTCGTCTGCTGGATATCCTCCATCATTTTCTCGTAGTAAGCCGCCTGGCGCCAGTCCTTCATGAGCTTTGTGGCCTTGTAGTAGGCTTTTCTGTCGCCGGGCTTTTTTATCCTCATAACTAAGCCTATGCGCTCCATGAGCTTGAGGGCGGTGCTCACGTGGGAGAGAGAGTATCCCGTGGCCTCGGCAATTTCACCTAGGCTCATCGGCTCGCGCGCAAGGAAGAGAACCCCGTAAATATACCCGTAAAGCTCGTTGAAGCCAAAGCGTCTCGCGGCGTTTGCAAAGTGTTCTACAATTATCCGACGGGCTTCCCCGATCCCCATACCCAGCACCTCGATTCCAGCAATAACGACAGCTCCGGGAAAGGTTTTTAAGACCAAAATATTTAAAACTTTCGGAAACTTTCGAAAGTTTGGGGGTAAGCTCATGGACGTTCTCAGAGGGACGGCGAGGGTCATAGTCAGGTACAGGGTTGCTTTCGCGTTGATAGCACTGTTTCTGCTAGTTGTCTCCATCTACGGAATGAGCCAGCTCCGCTTTGAGAGCGACCTCAGCTCAATGCTCCCGGAGGACAATCCCGCCATAGATGACTACACTGCCCTCCAGAACGAGTTCCAGAGCGGCGACAGCACAATAATCGTCGTAAAGATAGACTCAATCGAGCCGGGCGGAGTTTACGACGTCCGCGACCCGGAAGTAATAGAGGCAATTTACGAACTGGAGCAGAGACTCAGGGAACGGGAGTACGTAACGAACACGATCAGCATAGCCGACGTGTACGTGCAGATCCTCGGCAGGCTGCCCCAGACTGAAGAAGAGGCCAGGTTCGTCCTCGACATGCTCCCCCAAGAGCAGAGACGCTCCATGGTCAGCGGTGACTACACGATGACGATGATAATCGTCACGATAAGCAGGGAGAAAAAAACCGAGACGCTTGTAAAGGTGTATGAGGCAATTCAGGAAGATATCGAGAGCGTCAAGTTCCCGAAGAACGTCGAGGTAATCCAGACAGGCAACATAGGCATATCCTACCGCATCATCCAGCTTCTCCAGAGCGACCTCAACAGGACGATGGTCATAGCCATTATCCTCGTTATTGTGCTCCTCCTCTACTTCTACCGCTCCCCGGTGAAGGCGGCCATCCCCCTCATTCCCCTCGTCTTTGGTGTGGTCATGACGCTCGGCTTCATGGGGCTGGCCGGCATACCCCTCGACATGGCCACGACCACTGTAGGTGCAATGCTCATAGGAATGGGAATAGACTACGGAATCCACGTTACAAACCGCTACTACGAGGAGAGACGCGCCGGCAGGGACATCGAGGAAGCCGCGGCAGAGGCGGTCGCCGAGACCGGAAAGGCACTCCTCGGCGCGGCGCTCACAACGATAGCGGGCTTTGCCGCCATGTACCTCTCGACCCTTCCAATGCTCCACAACCTTGCAACCACCCTCATCCTCGGCCTGGGCCTGGCTGCCCTCAACGCGGTCGTGATAACCCCCGCCGTCATAATCATTGAGGAAGACGTCATGAAGAAGCTCAGGGGACACTACGAGGTTCCAAAAATACGCTCCCATTCGGGCCTTGTTGGAAAAGCCTTCAGCTCCCTGGGCGAGGCCGTGAGGAAGAAACCTTCAGCCTTTCTCGGGGCGGTTTTTCTGGCCACCCTTGTCTTTGCCTACGGTGTGACGCAGGTAACAACGGAGGTAAGGCTGGAAAAGCTCGTTCCCCAGGGAATACCTGAGATAGAGGCAATGATGGACGTGAGAACGGAGTTCGGAGGGCAGGACGAGCTGTACGTGCTGGTGGAGGCGGATGACGTCAGGAACCCTGCCATAGTGAGGGCCATCTACCGCTTCGAGAACCAGGTGAAGGCAGACTCCTACTACAACGGCGTTTTCAGCTCTGAGAGCCTGGCCGATGTCGTCTACAGGAAGTACGGTTACATCCCGAACGACTATGAAAAGATAAAGGCCGCGCTGGCCGAAGCGCAGGGAGCGGCCCCGGTCTCGCCGGACTACTCAATGACACTCATCAAGTTCACAGGGGCCTTCGGCGGCGCGAGCATGGACGACTTCAGGAGGATAATGCGCTATTTCGAGGAAGAGGTCGCGCTGGCCCAGAGCACGGAGTTTCCGCCGGGGACAAGGCTGGCCCTGACGGGCGACACGTACCTGAACTACGTCCTCGACCAGCTCACGAACACGGAAATAAACCGCATTACCACGTACGGAACGGTCTTCGTTGTCCTCATCGTCATGCTCCTCTTCAAGCGGCCAAAGGTAGCCCTGGCAATGATAACACCGATGTTCCTCGGTGCCCTCTGGACGGTGGGCTTCATGGGGCTCGCGGGTATTCCGTTCACCCAGACCCTAGCGGGGGTCATATCTATGATAGTCGGTCTGGGCGTTGATTACGGTATGCACCTTACCCACCGCTTCATTGAGGAGATGGAGGAAGGGAACCCGCGTCCGGTCGTCACTTCAATCAGGAGCGTTGGACCGGGCATTTTGGCGGGCGCACTGACGACCGCGGGAGGCTTTCTGGCACTCCTCGCCGGGGAGCTCCCGCCCATACACGACTTCGGGGTAACGCTTGCCTTTGGAATATTCGCATCCATGATGACCGCTTACCTGGTCACGCCCTCACTGCTACAGGTTTTCTATGGAAAGAACATAGGAGGTGACAGAAAATGAAAAAGACCGCACTGGTGGTTATTTTAATGCTCATCCTCCCCCTGGGCGGAGAGCTTGTCTCTGCAACGTACGAGGCGCTGCTCTTTGACGGGTACATGGACAAGGAGGAATCTATCCTTGTCGGCCCCCTCGTGATAACCCTCATTGACACGACGGTTAACTACACCACTGGAGACGAATACGCGCTGTTCATAATAACAAAGGACGGCCAGCTGATTGGCGGGGAGTACGTCACAATATACGTCCCCAATCCAGATAAGATAAAACGCCTTATGGCCAACCCAGAGTTCCTGGCGGCCATGGCCGAAACCCAGGGCTATAGCCTTGAAGAGTGCATGAAATACGCGAACAACGTCACGAAGTTCAACACCTGCATGCTGACCAACGCCTACGGTTTCTACCAGTGGATCAACCACGCCCCACCGGAGGAGATAGGGGCAGCTGTTATGGAGACAATAGAGGAACACCCAGAGCTTGGAATAACGAAGGAGGACATTACCGAGCCGATAACGTACCCCGAAACGATGTCTATCAAAGAGGGAGATACCGTGGAGTTCATGGTGGACAACAGGACTGTGATTCTGAGCGTTCCTGAAATCCATCCAAACGTCGCCAGGGTGATCGTGAACGGACCTCCACAGTGGGAAGCGGCCACCGCCCCGGGAAACATCGTCTCAACGGTCAGGGTTACTGAGTACGTGTATCCCGGGGACACGGCGACCGTAGAGGTAACGCTGAAGAACGAAGGTGCCACGAAGGCGAGGTACGTTAACGTCTTTGTATCCCCCGAGCCGATAGCATTCAACAGCACTGCCTCCCTCGCCAGCGGCCTCTCCGCAGTTCTCTCCCAGGAGGTCTTCTATCCAAAGTGGAGCTCGGTCCAGTACGTGGAGTATATCGAACCCAAGAAGAGCACCACGCTGACGTTCAAGATCAAAATAAACCCCAACGCTGACGTTGGGATATACCCGGTATACGTGGGCATCGTGTACTTCACGGGCGTTGGGGAGAACATGCGCATGGTTCAGTCGTACAACGTGGTCGCACTGAGGATATATCAGAAGCGCAGTGCGTTCGTTGAGATAACCAATGTCGAGACGGAACCCATGGAGATAAGCCCGGGGGACACGTTCACCGTACGCTTTACCCTGGAGAACCCCGGAGCCGAGCCGGTTAAAGCCATCAGGTTGAAGATAAGCTCCTACAAGGTGCCGGTTCAGGGAGAGATAGAGAACGTTGACCTCTCGGCGCTCTCACAGCTTCCTGTCCAGGGAAGCGAGCAGCTCAGCGGCAACCTTCAAGATGCGCTCAATCAGATAATGGAAAGGCTCGCCAGCCAGAACATAGAGGCATTCCTGCCGGTCGGGGAAGACAACGTGAAATACGTGGCCGAACTTCAGCCAGGAAGCAGAACGACCCTGGAGTTCAGAATCAAAGCAAACGACAGGCTGGAGAACGGCATATATCCCCTCAGAATAGAGCTAAAATACGTGACCGAGCCGAACGATAAGGAGATAACCAACGAGAGGCTCGTTGGAATTGAGATAACTGGAAAGGCAAAGCTGATACTCTCAAAGGCATCAACTTCCCCGAGCAAGGTTCTCCCCGGCGCCGACAACGTAGAGGTGAGCTTCAAGATCGACAACGTTGGCACAGGAACGGCCAGGACTGTAATAGTCAGGCCCCTGCCTGAGTGGCCCTTCACACTCAGCGAAAGCGGCGACCAGATGCTCGGCCTCGGAAGCCTCGGAAAAGGCGATTCCGCCCAGGGCTCGTTCAGGGTGAACGTCGCGGACAACGCGAGTTCTGGAACCTATGAGATACCTCTGCTCGTGACGTACACCAACGATCTCGGGATGGAGAAGAACCTCACCCTCACTGTCCCGGTCATAATCGGTGCGAAGCCCAACATAGAGGTTGTAGATGTGCGCTTCGACCCAGAACCCCTCCAGGGAGAGACCGTCAACGTCTACGTCAAGCTGAAGAACACCGGCGGTGAGAAGGCCACGAGCGTCCTCATAGAGGGTGTAGTGAAGGCAGACCAGCCCTTCAGCCTGGACAAGAGAACAGATTACATCGGAGACCTTGCCCCTGGGGCGGTCGGGGAAGGCGTGATAGTCCTCAAGGTGGACCAGAACGCGATACCCAAAGATTACAGCATAGGGCTGAGGATAAGGGCAGTCGGTGACCCCAACCAGGGGGACGACAACGTCTACGTCTTCGAGAGAACCGCCGTCATTACCGTGAAGGAGAACACGAAGACCGAAGGGAACCTAAGAAAACTGGCAATCGCGATTGGAATCCTGGTGGTTGTTGTGGTAGTCTACACGTACATGAGGGGCCGGAAAGAGTGAGCGGGAAACCTTTAAACGACGAAAAAAGAAAATAATACAAAGACCACAGGGTGAGAAAATGAAACTCAGGTACGCAATCCTCGGGATTGCAATAGTCCTTGTCGTATGGTTCGGTTACGTCATTTACGCCGTCTCAACGCTGAGCCCGTCAATCAATGCCCAGTGGGGCTACGTGGACGAAAACACCACAGAGATATGGGTGGACGCAAAGCTCAACAGGCCCCTCCTAGTCCCCATCTCCATAGAGAACACAACCCTGGAGTTCACAGGGGTACCCATCGCACGTCTCGAGAGGTTTGAATACAGCGCGACCGGTAGCGACGTGAGGGCCGTCATAGTTATCGACAACCGCAACTTCTTCCGCGCCCTCGCAAGGTACCTCGATAACGGACAGAGGGGAAGCCTCAGCTTAGCCCTCCGCGGAAAGCTCCTGGGAGGCATACCTGTCAATACTGACATTGAGCAGGAGATAAATGAGAACGTGCTAGAATACCTCAACTTCGCCGCGGAGAGCAAGGAACTCGCAGGGGGACTCGTCAAGAGCCCTGCGCTGGTTGAGACCACCTTTGACTGGGCGGGCGAGCAGGACGGAAAGGCCCTACTAATAGCCCACATGAAGTTCCACAACCCCAACGGGTTCCCCATTCCTGTGAGCAACCTGGGCTTCGATGCCTACGCCAATGACATGAAGATCGGCCACGGGAAGACCGCAGAGGGGGTAATCATACCGGCCGGCGGCTACGCGACCGTCGATGTTGAAACCCACATCGAGTGGGACTCCCTGCCGAAGGTCTGGGCGGTACACGTCAAGAACGGCGAGGTCAGCAAGGTCAGGGCGGATATATTCCTCGACCTAAGCATTTTGAACCAGAACTACAGCATCAAGCTGGCGAGCTACGAGGAGACCGTCCAAACGGACATAATGGGCGAGCTCAACAGGATGTTCGAGGATATGTCCGGATGAAAGTTTTTAAGGGGCCTTTCTTTTTCCATCTTTGGTGAGAGAAATGAACGTGAGAGAGGTTCACGAGTTTCTAAACGAGATGTGGGAGAGCATCTTCACGCTCAACGAGGAACTCAAGGCCGAGCTCCCAAAAGAGGGCTTCAAGGTCGAGGACGTCGAGGAGGTCTTTGGAGCCTACATCTTCCTGGACGGCGAGTGGAGGCTCATGAAGTACCCCCACCCGGCCTTCGAGGTAAAGCCCCAGATCGAGGTCGGCGCGACGCCAGAGGCCTACTACTTCGTGGTCGCAGTGCCGAAGGACAGGATAAGCGAGGACTTCGTGGGCCAGTTTATAGAGCTCTTCCCGAGGAGCTTCATATACGGCGCCCAGGACTTCCTCAGTGACGCCTACAACTGGAGGCGCGATGGAAAGGTTTCCCCAGGGGGAATACTCGAGAAAATTAAAGCCAGCGACGAGGGGCTCTTCCAGTTCGAGGCAAACTTTGAAAGCGTTGAAGAGCTTAAAGAAGGGCTTCTGAAGCTCATAGAGACTGGAAAGCGCTTTGAAATCTTCGACCTCTGAGGTGTCCCCATGTACGCCGAGGCTTTCCCGGAGGAGTTGAAGGAATACTACAGGAAGCTCTTCGGGAGCGAAGCGGATGAGATAATGGCCTCCCTCAGGACGCCGGTTGAGAAGTACTACATCCGCGTGAACACCCTGAAGACGAGCAGGCAGAAGCTCATGAGCATATTGAGGAAGGAGGGCCTCAAGCCGAAGCGGAGCCCCTACCTGAAGGAGGGCATCTACTTCGAGAGAGAAGGCCCGAACTTCCCCGACGACTACGAACCGGGTCTGCCGGTGGTGAAGGCAAACAAGTTCGCGAGCGAGAGCGTCTATCAGGGCGCGATGCTCTACGCCCCCGGCGTCCTCCAGGCCGACAAGAAAATCAAGCCCGGGGACGAGGTCGAAATAAGGGACCCGAAAGGCCTGCTCGTCGGGATAGGCATCGCCAGAATGAGCGCCAAGGAGATGGTGGTCTCGACGAGGGGCCTG
>DRGF01000131.1 GCA_011050175.1 Thermococcus sp.
AGAGGTTGCAATAAGACTCTAGGAGAATTGAAAGGGTCGTTTCCTTCCCCTGTGCCGAGACGATATCAAAGTTGCAATAAGACTCTAGGAGAATTGAAAGATCTTAATCCACTGCCTTGGCATCTACCTAACCTCCTGTTGCAATAAGACTCTAGGAGAATTGAAAGGCCGGTGACAAGAGGGCAGTTTACAACCACCTCGCCGCGTTGCAATAAGACTCTAGGAGAATTGAAAGAAATAGGGCGAAGGACATAACAGTATCGGAAGAACAGTTGCAATAAGACTCTAGGAGAATTGAAAGGAATGATGTACTATGTCCTTGTCCTGCTCTTCGGGGGTTGCAATAAGACTCTAGGAGAATTGAAAGTACTGGAACTTCATGAGCTTCTCGCCGAGCCGGTAGCGTTGCAATAAGACTCTAGGAGAATTGAAAGTCTAATTGTTCGGCTAGTGGGATCGTGGGGAAGATGGGTTGCAATAAGACTCTAGGAGAATTGAAAGCTTTTTCTTAAGCTCCTCTAAGAACGCGTCAAGTTTTGTTGCAATAAGACTCTAGGAGAATTGAAAGGACTCTTTTGTCTGCTATTCTTCCGCTCTTCCTGTAGTTGCAATAAGACTCTAGGAGAATTGAAAGTATCTCTTCTTTGAGGTCACGAAAGGACTCGTTCAGCCGTTGCAATAAGACTCTAGGAGAATTGAAAGCACAGACGTGAGGGATAGGGATTTTTTGGAGGAAAAGGGTTGCAATAAGACTCTAGGAGAATTGAAAGTCGTCTGGAACGGCGTTAGGGCCGCAATGGCCGCTTTGTTGCAATAAGACTCTAGGAGAATTGAAAGAGAGACACACTACCTTCTAATTGCGTATTTACATATACCTTCGAGTTGCAATAAGACTCTAGGAGAATTGAAAGTGAAAACCTTGACATACTCTACACGAGGCTCCTTGAGGTTGCAATAAGACTCTAGGAGAATTGAAAGCTTTTGAACGACGAGGGCGTTCTTTTCGAGGTCGCTGATGTTGCAATAAGACTCTAGGAGAATTGAAAGAAGTGCAGGTCGCTGATAATAATTGTTGCGGTCGCGCCGTTGCAATAAGACTCTAGGAGAATTGAAAGGTGGTGTGTACTTAACAGGGACTGCGATGTCAAGCCGTTGCAATAAGGCTCAAGAGAAATTAAAAGAATCTCTCACAAAAACTCCGCGAATAGAAGGTCTTCCTTTTTCCCACCGGCCTTTCTGAAGACCTTCTCGCTCCAGCTTACGTTTCCAACGCTCCTCGGCCAGTGGGCGTCGCTGGCAAAGGTGAGTTTGATCCCCCGCTTTATGCACTCCCTGATAAAGTCCGGCTCGGGGACTTTGTAGCGTGAGCTTATCTCGAAAGCCTTTCCGTTGGCCTCGGCAAGGTCGAGTATTTCCTTCAGGTAGTCCTCGCTTGGATAGCCCGTGTAGGGGAAGCTGGCCCCGAAGTGGCCGATTACATCAACGTTGTCGTCCTGGAGGGCGAGCTTAACGAGCTCGACGTGCTCCTCCGGCGTCTCCACCCACAGGTGGACGCTCGCTATCACGTAATCGAGCTTCCTGGCTATGTCGGCGGTTATATCGACCCCATCCTGCGTTATGTTGGCTTCTACCCCGGCCAAAACGACGATTTCAGCACTTTCGCCCCACTGGCGTATCTCCCTGACGTAGCGGTTTAGGCTCTTTGGGGTGAGGTAGTGGATGTGGTCGCTTATCCCGAGGAGCTTCAGCCCTTTTTGTTCGGCCGCCGCTATGTTTTCGGGAACGCTCCCGGTCCCATCCGAGTACGTTGTGTGGGTGTGCAGGTCAAGCATGGGGGTGATTTCTCACTCGACATTAAAAAGCCTTCTGGACAAAATATCCAAAGTAAAGCATGACCTTGAGTTTTGACAACCTTTAAATACTGCCTGAAACAAAAATGTGGGCGGTGGTGAAAATGGTCGAGCGCTCAAAGGTTAGGGTTCTAGTTGCGAAGCCAGGACTGGACGGCCACGACAGAGGCGCCAAGGTCGTCGCCAGGGCCCTGCGCGATGCCGGTTTTGAGGTCATCTACACTGGAATCAGGCAGACCCCTGAGCAGATAGTCGAGAGCGTTGTCCAGGAGGACGTTGATGTCCTTGGAATAAGCATCCTCTCCGGTGCCCACATGGTTCTCATACCGAAGATACTCAAGCTCCTCGAAGAGCGCGGCCTCAAGGTCAACGAGGACGTTCTCGTCATAGCCGGTGGAATAATCCCACCCGACGACGCGGAAGAGCTTGAGAAGATGGGCGTGGCAAAGGTCTTTGGCCCGGGCAGCCCGATTGAGGAGATCATCCGCTTCATAGACGAGAACGTGCCGAAGCTGAAGAAGTTCAGGGAGAACTGAGCAAACTTTATAATTTCTTACCTGGATAATTTATCCCAGTGATGGCGATGTTAGACGGTCTCATAGAGCGCATGCTCAACGGTGATAAGCGCGCCACCGCGCGCCTCATAACCCTCGTTGAAAACGATGAAGAGAAGGCAAGGGAGATAATATCGAAAATCTACCCATACACCGGCAACGCCTACATCGTCGGCATCACCGGCCCGCCGGGGGCTGGAAAATCGACCCTTCTCGACAAGCTCATCCGCGTTGCGAGGGAAGAAGGCAAAGTTGTCGGCGTCATCGCTATAGACCCGACCTCCCCCTTCACCGGTGGCGCTCTGCTCGGCGACAGGATAAGGATGCAGAGGCACTCGACTGACCCTGGAGTTTTCATCAGGAGCATGGCGACACGCGGTTCACTCGGAGGGCTGGCCAAGGCCACGAGCGACGCGATAAAGGTGCTTGACGCCTACGGCTGCGACGTTATTTTCGTTGAGACTGTCGGTGTCGGCCAGATTGAAATCGATATCGTCAAAACCGCAGACACGGTCGTCCTTGTTACCGTCCCAGGCTTGGGTGACGACATTCAGGCCATCAAGGCAGGTCTCATGGAGATAGCGGACGTTTTCGTCATCAACAAGGCCGACAAGGAGGGGGCGGATGCTACTTACTTTGAGCTTAATTTGATGCTCGACCTCGAGAAGGAGCGCTGGGAAAGGCGTGGCTGGAGGCCGCCGATAGTCGAGACCGTGGCTACGACGATGAGGGGCATAAGAGACCTCTGGAAGGCCATCCAGGAGCACCGTGAGTTCCTTGAGGGGAGCGGCGAGATAGAGCGCAAAAGGAAGTTCCGTGCAGAGGAGGAGGTCAAGACTATAATCTCCGGCAAAATCGCGAAGATGATAAGCGAGCGGCTCGACGAGGACGAGGTTTCCGGCCTGATAGAGAGGATTGTGAAGCGGGAGATAGACCCGTACTCTGCCGCGGATCTGGTTCTTGAAAAGACCCTGGGGGTGAAGGTATGATCAAGAAGATAGACCACGTTGGTATAGCCGTTTCGAACCTGGACGATGCCATCAAGGTCTGGGAGGGCCTCGGTCTCAAGGTGGAGGAGATTGAAGAGGTGCCTGACCAGAAGGTTAGAACCGCGATAATCCACGTCGGCGAGAGCAGGATTGAGCTCCTCGAGCCGACAGCCGAGGACTCGCCCATAGCCAAGTTCATCGCCAAGCGCGGTGAGGGCATACACCACATAGCCCTCGGAGTGGACGACATTGAAGCGCACCTTGAGAAGCTCAAGGAAGCCGGATACCGCCTCATAGACGAGAAGCCCAGAATTGGCGCGGGTGGTGCGAAAATCGCATTTGTCCACCCGAAGGCAGTAACGGGCGTTCTCCTCGAGCTCTGTGAGAGAACCGAAGAGTGATCAAGCTATGTTCCAGAACTTTCGGCTTCTTGTTATTTTTCATTGAGTTTTCGAAAAATGCGATTTCTTCCCAGTAACTGTGGATTTTACAGTACCGTCAGAGGCAGCCTTGACGAGGGTTTTGAACCTTCTCCACGGGATATCCGAGTGAGTTCGCAGGTAAAGTTATATAACCTTCTTCGCCATTTTCCGGTTTAGGTGTAGGGCATGCCGTACATTGAGAAGATTGAAATGAAAGGCTTCAAATCTTACGGTAACAGGAAGGTCGTCGTTCCGCTTTCTAGAGGATTTACAGCGATAGTCGGTGCCAACGGTTCTGGAAAGAGTAACATCGGTGACGCAGTGTTGTTTGTCCTTGGTGGGCTGTCGGCAAAAGCAATGCGTGCCACGAGGATAAGCGACCTCATATTTGCCGGCACAAAGACAGAACCTCCGGCCAAATACGCCGAGGTTGCGATGTACTTCAACAACGAGGACAGGGGGTTCCCCATAGACGAGGATGAAGTCGTGATAAAGCGCCGTGTTTATCCCGACGGCAGGAGCACCTACTGGCTCAACGGCAAGAGGACGAGCAGGAGTGACATCCTTGACGTGCTGAGTGCGGCCATGATTTCTCCAGAGGGCTACAATTTGGTCCTTCAGGGAGACATCACCAAGTTCATCAAGATGAGCCCCACGGAAAGGAGGATGCTCATAGACGAGATTTCTGGCATAGCGGAGTACGACGCCAAGAAGGAAAAGGCCCTTAATGAGCTCAAACAGGCCGAAGAGAACCTGGCGCGCGTTGACCTGCTCATAAGGGAGGTAAAGGCCCAGCTTGACAAGCTGGAGAAGGAGAGGAACGACGCGCTCCGCTACCTTGACCTTAAAGAACGCGTCGAGAAGGCTAAGGTCACGCTCCTCCTCGGAGAGATAAGAAGGCTTGAATCCCTGATAGAGGAGAGCAACCTGCGCGACAATGAGATAGAGGCGGAAATAACCGCTACCGAAGCACGTCTCAAAGACATCGCCAAGGAGATCGTGGCGAGGGAGAAAGAGCTGAACAAAATCGAAAGGGAGCTTGAGGAAAAGAGTGAGGACGGCATCCTTGAGGTAACGAGGAAGATCAGCGAGGTCAAGTCGAAGATAGAGATGGCCAGAAAGAACATTGAGATGGCCAGAAAAGAAATTGAAGACAGCCAGCGCCGCCTCGCCAAGGCGAAGGAGGAACTGAAGAAAGTCTCCGAGGAGATAGAGAAGAGCAGAAACGCCATAAGCCGCTGGAGCAAGAGACGCGAAAAGCTCAAGGCGGAGATAAAGGAGAAAGAAGTCATCAGAAACGAGCTGGTTGTTAAGCTGGGCGAGATAGACAGGGACTTCGCCATCGCAAAGCAGGACTTTGACCGCGTGGTTGAGGAGCTGGAGGAGGCCAAAAAAGAGCTCTACATGAAGGAGAGCGACATAAAGAAGTTCGAGGAAGAAATAGAGCGCGCAAGGGGTAGGATAGCTCAGAACAACGCAAAGAGGGTGGCGCTGAAGTCCAAAATTTCAGAGGCCAAGAGCGCCCTTGAGGCCAAACGTTCCGAGCTTGGTGAGATAGAGGCAAAGATGGGCAAGGCCGAGACCCGCCTGAGAAAAGCCGAGGCGGAGCTGGAGGAGAAGACAAAGAAGCTCAGGAAGCTGGAAGGGGAACTCTCCAAGGCCCGGGAAGAGCTTATCAAGGCTGAAGCACAGCGCGAGGTCCGCGGAAACCGTGCAATAGAGTTCCTCAAGTCCCAGAACATCCCCGGTCTCTACGGTTCCCTTGGTGAGCTGATAACCGTTCGCGATGAGAGCTACGCCCTTGCCGTTGAGGTCGCCCTGGGCGGGAGCTACGACCACGTTGTTGTGGAGGACGACCGTGTTGCGGAGAAGGCGATAGGGCTTCTCAAGGAGAAGAAGCTCGGCAGGTTGACTTTCCTCCCGCTCAACAAGATAAAGCCGCGCTCCATGAAGGAGAAGCCCGCTCTGGGAGTTCCAGCCCTGGACGTTGTTCAGTACGACCCCCGCTTCAAAAACGCAGTAGCCTACGCCTTGGGGGACACGCTGATAGTGAACGACATGGACGAGGCCAGGGCCGTCGGGATAGGGAAAGTCCGTATGGTGACCCTCGGTGGGGAACTCCTCGAACGGAGCGGAGCGATAACCGGCGGCCACTACAGGCCGAGGGGTAAGCTCGGAGTTAACGTTGACGAGATAAAGAAACGCGTCGAGAAGCTGGAACGCGAGAAAGAGGCCCTGGAGTCGGCGGTTAACTCCCTTAGACTCGAGGTTAAGGGCCTTCAGAACGAGCTCTTTGAGCTCCGCATGAAGAAGAGCGACCTGAGCAAGGACCTCCAGGTGACCCAGCGTGAGATGGAACGCCTCCTTGCAGAGGACAGGGCACTTGAAGAGGAAATCCGGGAGAACGGGGCCCTTATAGAGACCCTGGAAAAGAAAATCCACGATACCCGGGGTGAGATGGCGAAGCTCCGCGGCAGAATTGAGAGGCTGGAGAAGAAGAGGACGAAGCTGAAGAAGGCCCTGGAGAACCCGGAGGCCAGGGAGCTGAACCAGAGGATCAGGGAGGTCGAGCACGAGATAAGCAAGCTCCGCGAGGAGCTCGGAAAGGTCGAGAGCAAGCTCGAAAGCCTCGACGTCAGGATAAACGAGGAGCTTCTCCCGAGGAAGGCTGACCTGGAGGAAGAGATAGAGGGTCTTGTCAACAGAATAAACGCCCTCAAGGCCAACATCGAGGAGAACGAGAGGGCCATAAAGGGCTTTGAGGCCGAGATGGAGGAGCTCAAGAAGGCCGAAGAGAACGTCAAGGACGAGCTCAAGGAGCTCCGCGAGAGACGCGAGATGCTTAAGAACGAGGTCATCAGCCTGCGCGCCGAGAAGGACGAGCTGAGCAGCAGGCTCCAAGAGCTCCGTATAGAGGCCAACACGCTTAAAATAAAGGTGGCCCAGTACGAGGCGACGCTGGAGGAGAAGAAGAACGAGCTCAAGCACCACGACGCCAAGCTCATCAAGTCCATTAGGGAGATACCGCTGGAGCTCGACGCCCTGAGGGAGCAGATAGAGCAGATGGAGGAGGAGATACGGGCCCTTGAGCCGGTCAACATGAAGGCCATCGAGGACTTTGAGGTCGTGGAGAGGCGCTACCTTGAGCTGAAGAGCAAGCGTGAGCAGGTCGTCGCCGAGAAGGAGAGCATAGAAGAGTTCATCGAAGAGATAGAGGGGCAGAAGAAGCAGGTCTTCCTCCAGACCCTCAATGAGATAGCCAAGAACTTCTCGGAGCTCTTCGCCAAGCTCTCCCCTGGAGGAAGCGCCAGGCTCATCCTTGAGAACGAGGAAGACCCCTTCGCGGGCGGCCTTGAGATTGAGGCCAAACCCGCCGGAAAGGACGTCAAGCGCATAGAGGCTATGAGTGGTGGAGAGAAGGCTTTAACCGCTCTGGCATTCGTGTTCGCCATCCAGCGCTACAAGCCGGCGCCGTTCTACCTCTTCGACGAGATAGACGCCCACCTCGACGACGCCAACGTCAAGCGCGTTGCCGACCTCATCAAGGAGGCCTCCCAGGACAGCCAGTTCATAGTTGTCACGCTGAGGGACGTCATGATGGCCAACGCGGACAAAATAATCGGCGTCAGCATGAGGAACGGCATCAGCAGGGTCGTCGCGCTCAGCCTTGAGAAGGCCATGAAGATACTGGAAGAGGCGAGGAAGAGGAGCGAGGCCGAGCATTCGGAGATGTTCGGCCACCTGAGCGGGTGAGAATCATGGAGTCCCGAAGAGAAGAGGAGATTACCCCAGTTGACATCCTCCTCCAGCTCGTCACGATGGGGAAGGTTGACCCCTGGAACATCGACATCGTGGACCTTACAGAGAAGTACATCGAGAGGCTCAGGGAGATGAAGGAGCTCGACCTCCGCGTCTCCGCCAGGGCAATCCTCGCCGCGTCCATACTCGTCAGAATGAAGA
>DRGF01000102.1 GCA_011050175.1 Thermococcus sp.
CATCTACGTCGTCGCCATATTTGGACACGCCCTGATACGGTACCACTATTCGAGGGTGATGTGAGTGAAGAACCGCCTGCGCGAGCTGAGGGAGGCGAAAGGCTTAACCCAAGAGGAGCTGGCAAAGGCCCTCGGCGTCACGAGGCAGACAATCATAGCCATCGAGAAGGGAAAATACGACCCCTCCCTGAGGCTGGCCTTCAAGATAGCCCGCTTTTTCAACAGGACGATTGAAGAAATCTTTATCTATGAAGGTGATTAAAAAAAGTAGGGGAGGACTGGAGATGCCCATGGTTGAAGTTCTGAACCTGGAGAAGGACTACGGAAAGGTGAAGGCCCTCAAGGGGATAAGTTTCTATATCAACGAGGGCGAGATATTTGGCCTCATCGGGCCCAACGGTGCTGGAAAGAGCACAACGCTCAAGATACTCTCCACCCTCCTCAGGCCGACTGCGGGGGAGGCAAAGATAGCAGGCTACGATGTCGTCAAGGATGCCGACAAAGTAAGGGCTCTCATAAGCTACCTGCCGGAGGAAGCCGGAGCCTACAAGAACCTCACCGGCTACGAATACCTTCAGTTCATGGCGCGGCTATATGCCAAGGACAGAAAGAAAGCAGAGGAGATGCTGGAGCTCGGCGTTAAGCTGAGCGGACTTGGGGAGAGGCTCCGCGACAAAGTCTCGACGTACTCCAAGGGAATGACAAGGAAGCTGCTGCTTGCGAGAGCTTTGATGGTCGAGCCCAAGCTGGCCATCCTGGACGAGCCGGCGAGCGGGCTGGACATAATCAACGCCTACACCATAAGGCAGACGATAAAGCGGTTCGCAAGGGAGAAGGGGATAACGTTTCTGGTTTCAAGCCACAACATGCTCGAAGTTGAGTTCCTCTGCGACAGGGTGGCGCTGATTAATAAGGGAATGATCGTGGAGACCGGAACTCCCCGGGAGCTAAAGGAAAAATACGACGCCGAGAACCTCGAAGAGGTCTTTATGAGGACAGTAGGGGCCAAGATCAGTGAACCCGTTGGAGGTGAAGGGTCTTGAGCGACTTCTGGGTGCTTGTGATAAAGGAACTTAAGGACCTTCTGAGGGATAAGGGGCTTATTTTCGGGATAATAATAGTTCCCTTAATAATCTACCCTGCTCTGGGGCAGATGATGCAGGTGGGGTTTGAGCAGGCCCAGGGCGAGACCAAGGTCGTCCTGGTAAACCTCGACGAGGGCCAATACGGAGAGCTGCTCATTAAGGCCCTTGAGACTGCTCCTAACGTAACTCTCACCAAGATAGATGCCCTGAGCATTGATGATGCTCTTGAGAAGGCCCAAGAAAAGGATTACAACATGATAGTGATAATCCCAGAGAACTTTTCAAAAGCCATAGAAAGCAACCAGAAAGCCATGGTTGAAGTCTACGGCATAATTAAGGGCATAAGCGGGGGCATGAGGGAAGCAGTAAGTGAAGGAAGAATAAACGCCATCCTGACGGTCATTAGCGAGTACATTGCAAAGCTGAAAATAGAACAGAACATGGAAGGCGACCCGGATGCGATTTTAAAGCCAATAGACGCGAAAAGCTTCACCGTGATTAAGGGCCGCGTTGTTGCAGTCCCACCCTCCCTGGTAGCCAACCTGGTGGCAGCCCAGTCAATTTCCATGCCACTCGTGATATTCATCATGATAATGCTGGTCTCCCAGATGTCGGCAGGAAGCATGGCAATGGAGAAAGAGAACAAAACCCTTGAAACCCTCCTCACCCTGCCAGTGAAAAGAATAACGATCGTCGCCGGAAAAATGGTCGGAACCGCAGCGATAGGCATAATAGCGGCAATAGCGTATATGGTCGGTATGAGGAACTATCTCGGTAGCATAATGTCTTCATCCGGCGAGATTGGAATTTCCCTCGAAGACCTGGGGCTGACTGTTACCCCACAGGGCGCGGCACTTTTTGTTCTCATAATGTTCCTGGCAATGGTGTTTGCCTTAAGCTTCGCAATGCTGCTGGCGGTCTTTGCAGAGGACACAAAAAGCGCAAACACCGTGGTGAGCGCGGGAATAATGCCACTTGCCTTCCCCACGTTTATCCTCATGTTCGCGGACTTAGAAACCCTGCCGGTAGCTATCAAATACCTCCTGCTCGCAATACCCTTCAGCCACCCGATACTGGCCTCCAGGGCGATGCTCATGGGCGAATATTCCACGATGTATGTCAGCGTGCTTTATCTGGGGGTGATATCGACGTTAACACTCTTTGTAACCGCAAGGTTCTTCACAACGGAAAAAATCCTCACGGCAAAAATAAGTTGGGGAAGGCGGAAGAAGGCAGAGTGACCTTTTCCTTTTTATTCTATTGGCACTCCATCTTTTGTCCTCGGCGCGAGCCACTTCATGAGCCTGTGGGGGTCTTTGGTTCTGATGATTATCGTTATTGGGCCGAGCGGGGATTCCTCGTTGAAGTTTACGACGCCGGCGTAGGCGGCCTGCTTGTTGACGCGGATTATTACCTCCTCGCCGAAGTAGCCCTCCTCGAGGAAACTCCTGGCGGTGTCGAGTATCGCCTGCCCGCGGAAGAGCTCGTAGAGCCTGCTGAGAGCTTTCCTGCTCTTCGTTTTGCCCGTCAGGATGATGTAGTCCCCCCTGTCGAATGCCTCAAACTCCAGGTCGGGAATCAGGTTCAGCATCGCCCTCTTGACCTTCTCGATGTCCTCCGTAGGATAAACGTAAGCCTCAACCTCAACTTCCTCAAAGAGCTCCATATTCTCACCCAGAAAAAGCTCGCGGGAATGCTTATAAACCCAACCGCCCGGATAGTTAGGGCGTCCTAACAACGTTGAGAACTTGACTGAAGATATGCTTAGAAAGAGAAAAGAGCAACACACTGCTAACTATGGGTTTCCCAGGGCTTCTACGTGATGCTCTTCCCAGACTCAATGCTCGGCTAAAATCCTGTCAACAAGCTCCTGAACTTTTCTTTCGTATTCTTCCCTGCTACTGTCGTTGACCACCATGTAGTCGGCCATTGCGATGACGTTTCCTATGCCGAACTTCAGCTCCTTCCAGTCGCGCTCCTCGAAGTCCTCCCAGGTGTGGGGGTCGTCGTGCCTTCCCCTCGCCCTGAGCCTCTCGAAGCGGGTGTGCGGCGGCGTGTGAACAGCGATGATAACAAGCTCCTCCTCGGGAAAAGCGCTCCTGAAGGTTCCAACCTCGTCGAGGGAGCGGACGCCGTCTATGACAACGGCCTTGCTCTCCTTGAGGAGGCCCCTAACCTTTTCCACCGTCAGCTTTGCAACGGCGTTCTCACCGAGCTCCTGCCTCAGACGGATGCTCACCTTGGCAACGTTCTCCTTCGTGAGCTCCAGACCCCTCTTTGAGGTCTCCTCGCGAACGATATCACCCATAGAAACGCTCGGAAAACCTCTCCTCTCGAATTCTTTAACGATTTTGCTCTTTCCCGAACCAGGCATTCCAGTCACGATGATGATCATAGTGCCCACGCCCGAGTAAAATAGGGGGATTTAAAAAGGTTGACCCTACTTCAGGAAGGCATCAAGGGTCCCCTTCCGCGATTTTTCCCCATCTTTGGAGTCTTTTTTGACACCCTTAGGCAGCTCCACACCGAAGTGCCGGAACAAGCCTTCGACCACCTTCATTCCAATGCCCTCGACCTTCAGAAGGTCTCTCACCTTGGCGCGCATTATGTCCTCCTGGCTCCTGAAGCCGGCGTTGTAGAGCGCCCTCGCCCTCTTCCTTCCGATGTTGGGGAGCCTGACGAGCTCAAGGAGCTCTTCCCTGACTCCGTGGCGCAGGCGGAGGTGCAGGTCTCTGAGGTACTGCAGGACATCCTCTTTGGGTTCAAAGAGCTTGTAGAGCTCGATGAGAGAGTACATCAGCCAGTCCGCGAGCTCCAGGATTCTGTAGAGGTCTCCCGGGTCTATGTTGTAGGTCTCGTATATCCTCGTCTCCGGAACCTCGTTTATCCAGTCGAGGAGCACCTTTGCAGTCTTTACCTGCCCCAAAAAGCCCTGGAAGCGCGAATCCTCATAGTAGGGGATGTTCGTGTAGAGCTTGTCCTCCATCTCGTAGGCCAGGTCGAGGTAGTCCTCCATCTCCCGCCTCCGGGCGTTCAGCGTGGCCATGTCCGGGGTCGAGGCCATGAGCTGGAAAATTCCAAACGGGTTGGGGTTCTTTTCGAGCTTCGGGAAGGCGTCCTTGAATTTCTTCGCCGTGAAGGGGTCTATGTAAAGCTGGGAGGTGCGTTTTCCAAAGGGCAGGGGCATGAAGCGGTCTTCCATGTCCATGTCGATGAACCCGTTCTCGATGAGGAAGTAGACGACGCTCTTGGCCTTGTACTCAAGCGAGGCTATGTCCCCGCGCTGGTGGGCGTAGAAAGTCCTCTCGAGGAAAGAGACCAGTTCGCGGAAGTTGCCCACCCCGAAGTTGGTCACGAGCGCCAGAATCTGGCTCCTGAAGGCCTGCTCGTTGGCGAGCATCGAGAAGAGCTTCTCGGGCTTTCCGTGGATGTATCTCTCCATCAGCTTCTTCGGCTCCTCAGTCCTCGCGACGATGATTGCTTCCCCAACCCTGTCGTACTTGGGCCTTCCTGCCCTTCCCATCATCTGCTGTATCTCAAGGACGGGGATATCCGTCCAGCCGAAGCCGGCGTAGCGCTTGGTGTCGCGGATTATTACTCTGAATGACGGCAAATTCACACCGGCAGAATTGTGGACTATAAAACCGACGCTGTAGCTCTCGTCGTCTTCAACTTCGAGGTTATAAACATCCCCTTCGTAGTGCTCTTCCTCAACTGAGCGAACCTTAAAGAGAAGGTACCCATTCCAGATTGTGTTCACGTTGTAAGTCCTGTTCCCTCTGGGAGGAGCTCCAAGGCCGAGTTCATCAAGCAATCCATAATAGGAGCGTCCGCTGACTTTGACTTCATATACTGGTTTCCTACTTTTTCCAATCCCTGGTTTTCTCACGCTTCTCGAAATTGAGGACACATAGCCTAGAGAACCAAGGAGAAGCTGAAGTTGATACGCCAAAGTCGAGGAGACTGTGGTATAGGTTATATAGTTGGCTCTCCTGGAGTCATCTTTCCTGACATATCCGTCCCCTTCAATAAGGCCTCTTAGGAGCCCAAGCCGAACTTCTCTGCTCTTGTTGAAGAGCAGCACATCGGGAATTCTCTTCTCGTGGGCCAGATGGCCAATGTTCTCCCTGAGCCATTCGGCAAACCTCTTGTTGCAGAAGCGGACAACTCTCCTGTTCCTCTCATGGTCATTCACGACAACGTTGGCATATGGAAAATACTTTTTGATAGTCTGAACAAGGAATTCTGTAATCTCTTCCTCATGAGAGCCAATGTCAAACTTTACGACACCGTTTTTAGTTGTTGAACCCTCAGCGATCCAGAGGCCCAACAGCCGTGCGGTTTCAAAGTTTAAGGGGAGAAATTCAGGGGTTCTTTTTGTAGAAGCGTGTAATTTATCCGTTTTTCCAAACTGATTTGAGATATAGACTGGCTTCCTTAGGGGGATTTTGTTAATCTCAACCCCATGATCTGGAATCGGCTGGAGTAACATGTAGGAAACCTTTTCATCATTATTGTTTTCAACGAGTTCCTTGAGTTCTTGGGCTGTCATCCACTCCGGTCCTTTGAACTCCCACCATATCACCTGTCTGCCGTCAGAATAATGGGACTTATGCCGAATTCTCTTAACGACCCACACCATGTGTTCAGGTGTCACCCTCACCGGAACCGTCCCTCTGGCCTTGATTACAAGCATTTTACCCCTGTGTGGCCGCTTTAGGGGGGATACAACCTTCTTAAACCCTCCGCTGTGGGTTAGAACCTCGTCCCCTTCCCTGAGCTCGCCCACCTTTTTAACGCCATCCCTTGTTATCACCGGAGTCTCTGGATGCATACAAAGTGTCGGCGTCGCGGTGATGACCTTTACAAGTCCTTCTTTGAAGGCGTCCTCTATGAGCGTCCTCTCCGCCCTGCTTAAACCCGCGTGGTGGAAGGCGACACCTCCCCGCAGCGCCCTCTTGAGCTTCTCCGTCGTGGGGTTGTCCTCGATGGAGGAAATCAGCTCCTCCAGCTGCCTGGTCTCGGGCTTTGTTAGGAGGCGGGCTATCTTGGAGGAGAGCGAGACGGCCTCCTTCTCAGCTGAGCGGCGGGTGTTGACGAAAACCAGCGCCTGCTTGCCCCTCTTGACCGCGTCAATAACCAGACTCTCCCAGTTCTCGGGGTAGCGGCCTATTTTGCCGTCCTCCCAGAAGAGCTGACCGAGGTGGAACACTCCCTTTCTGAGCTGAACCGGACGCCAGTCGCTCATGACCAGCGCGGCATCGAGCCATTCGGCCAGCTCCTCAGCGTTTCCGACTGTGGCACTCAGGGCGAGAATCTGGGCCTTTCCGAGCATATGGCTCAGTATCATCTCAAGTGTCGCTCCCCTGTCGTAGGAGCCTATGAGGTGAACCTCGTCCGCCACGACAAGCTTGACGTCTTTAATCCATCTCGATCCGTGCCTCAACAGCGAATCGAACTTCTCCGCAGTCGCGACGATTATGTCGTATCTCCCGAGCCAGTCGTCCGTGGAGTCGTAATCGCCGGTCGTGGCGGCAACACGAATTCCCAGGACTTCCCACTCCTTAAACTCACGGTATTTTTCCTCAGCCAGGGCCTTAAGGGGGACGAGATAGACCGCCTTGCCGCCCTCTCTGAGGAGCTTGTTAACCATCACTATCTCGCTCACAAGGGTCTTTCCGCTCGCCGTGGGGATTGCAAGCACGAGGTTTTTCCCTTCCAGCACCCCGCTCCTCAGGGCCTCAGCCTGGGGAGGGTAAAGCTCTTCTATTCCCCTCTCACGGATTATCCTCTTTATTCTCTCATCGACTGGAAGTTCCTCAACCCTCATTGTCAATCGGAGGAAATCAGTAGGCCGCTTTATAGGTTTTTGGTTTCAGAAGAAGAGCCCAACACTCAGCCCTACGAAAAGCTTAAATGACTTGAAGGGCTAGATAAAGACGTAAAGCCTTTCCGCGGTGATGAAAAATGGTTAGGTCGTATGTTTTACTGACTGTCGAGATTGGAAAAGTTGAGAGCGTCATAGAGGCGCTCAAGCAGATTCCGGGCGTTACCAAGGCCGACGCCGTTACCGGCCCCTACGATGCCATAGTCCACATCCAGGCCAAAGACCTCGGCGAGCTCACCAAGAAAATACTCCACGACATACACAACATCGACGGCGTTATAGACACTACCACCGCCATAGTCGTAGAAACGGAAGAAGAGGAGTGATCACTTCTTTCTCCTCTTGGATTTGGACTTCTTGTCTTTGGTCTTGGCCCGAGTTTTTCTGATTTCCCTGATCTTCTGTCCAAGCATCCTCAGGGACTTGCCCTTCGGATACCTGCTCTCGATTCTGAGCATTCCCCTAATCCTGTACTCCTCGTCAAGGGCTGCCAGTCTGGGATTGAGTTTGTTCTCATCGAGCCCCACCACGTTCATCCCAAGGGCCAGCGCGGCGTCAACTATCTCCTGCAATTCTGGCCCATCGACAGCGAAATCCCTGCCCACGGCCCTCCCATAGCGCCTGCTGAGCCTTGCATCGAGCTCACTGGGCCACACTACGAACTTCCCCATGCTCTCACCTAACAAGGTTTAAAA
>DRGF01000176.1 GCA_011050175.1 Thermococcus sp.
GAGGAAGCGGGAATCCCTGGCGAGGCCAGTCATGACGAGCCGCTCTATTCTATGCGTGTCCCTGTCCCTGCCGAGCTCTCCAAGGTACTTCATCGCATATCCGCGGGCGAAGCGCTGGAGTTCTTCTTTTTCGGCCTTTGCAAGGGCCAGGGCGGTTGCGAGGACGGCCCTGCCAATGACCTCAATGCTCTCCCTGCTGACCTTTTCAACCGTGTCCTCGCTGGAGTGGTAGAAGCGGTCGGGCCACGTTATCGGCATGACAGAAGGGACACCGAAGAAGTTGAAGACGTCGTGGTCGCTGCCCATCTCGTAGGGATACGACCTGAACCTCAGCCTCGGCAGCGGATTTCCAGAGAAGCTCTTTCCTGCCCCATTGGCAAGCTCAAGGAAGTACTCCAGAATGCCGGAAACCACAGAAAACCTCGAAGCCGGTGTCCTCACCAGCATTACCGTCGAGCCGGCCCTGTCTTCACTACCGGCCACCATGTCGAGGTTTATGACAACGTAGTAGTTATCAAGCCGGGCGTACTTCTCGATGAAGGCCTGCGTCCCGTAGTACTCTGGTATCCAGAGGAAGGCAAAGCCAAAGCGGAACGAATCGTCATAAAGGCGGGACAGAACGCGCGCCAGCTCAATCAGCATCGCACTGCCGCTGGCGTTGTCGTTTGCACCGGGCTTGGGGTGGCAGATGTGGGCAGTGAATAGCATGAAGGGAGGCTTGCCTATCTCAGCGTAGAGGATTGGAAGAACCTGGCGCTCGTTTATCTTGGTCTCGACCTCTATTTTTGCTTTAACCGTTTCTCCAGAGGCCAGTTTGTTTATGATCCCTTTAGCGAGGTTCTCGGGTATTGCGACCGCCGGAATCTTTGCCCATTCGAGTTCATCCTTCGTTAGAAACAGGCCGATGTACGGGATCGCGTTCCCCGTGCCCTCACGGTAGGCGATGAAGGCCTTGGCACCGGCCCCGTTGGCCTTCCGGTAAGCATCGTGCCATTCTCTCCCGACAAGGACTATCTTCCCCTCTGCCTTTTCCCAGTCCTCTTCCCGGAGTATGTGGACCACTTCGCCCTCTGCCCTTCCGCTTGGAGAGTGTGCCATCACAACCAGAGGGCTCTGCGAGGTGGTTAAGGTATCCCCCAAGACTTCGACCCTTCCGTGAATTAAATCCCAGGCTATCGGCGACTTCAGTGTCAGAAACCAGCTCTCTCCGTCGTAGGACTCCTCAAAGAGTTTAGCGTTAACCCCCCAGATTTGCAGCTCTTCACGGATAAACCTAACGGCCTCCGGAAGCTCCTTCGAGCCCTGTATCCGGTGGAACTGGCTAATTTCCCCTATATAGTGCAGAACGTTCGTCGAGTCAAAAACACGGGCCTCGTTCAGAAAGCGTTTCATGGGTATCCCCATAAAACATTCCACTGACAGTGTATTTAAAATAAGCGCAGAACGGGGGCAAATAAGGAAAAGGTCAGCGCCCCATCCTGAGCATCTTGGGCGGTTTGAGATGTTTCAAGCTGTCCAGGAAATCGGGGGGAAGGAGAATGTGGGTGGTTTCAAGAAACCTCGTGAATTCTGCCTCGCCATCTTCATGAATGGCCTCTTCCGCCCCTTCCCCGACAGGTTCAACTTTCGGTGGCTGTGGTTTCTCACCTTCTTGAGACCCTTTCCCCAGTCCCTTGAGTATATCCTCCTCACGCTTCTTCATGCCGTCGGCTTTTCCTTTATTGTAAGCTTGTTTGACGACCTCGTAGGCATCAATGGCCTCCGCCATCTTATAAAGCTCTTCCCTCCGCTTTCTAACCCATTCTGTCCATTCACTGTGTCCCTCGTAGCCGATAAAGTAACCAAACTTGTACGCCCTCTCTACAAGCTCTCTGATCCCGTCTTTCATCTTGGACACCTCAGAACGGGGCCTCCTGGAACACTCTCAACCCGTCCTGCGTGAAGCGTACCTTCTTGAGGTTGCTGTCGTTGGGAACGCCGTGCATCTTAAGGACCTGTATCGCACGAATCATCTGGTAGTTCCTCATGAAGTGATGGAGCACTATGACCCCATCCGCAAGGTAATACTCGTCAGTATAACTTTCAGAACTGAGCATCTCGGAGATTATCACGCAGGTGACTCCCATGTCGTGGAGCTTTCGTATGAACCGTCCAACAGCTATTCTTTTGTTTTCCGGATCGGTCACCGTGTACTCCAGGGAGGTAAACGAATCGATCACAACGCGGCTGGCCTCTTCCTCTTTGATCACATGGAGGATCATCTCAAGGATCTCGTTCCATGAAAACTTCTTGCCCGCCTCGAATATTACTTCACCCAAGTCGTGGAGCACGATTTTCTTTGCCTGCACGTGGGCCAGAAGTCCGAAGTTGTAGCGGAGCATGTCCTGCGTGACTATTTTTGGATGTTGGAATACCGAAATGTACAACCCTTTTTCATTGTTTTTTGCCCCCTCCATAAGGAACTGCATCCCAATAGTGGTCTTTCCACTTCCGGGGGGGCCTACTACCAGGTACACCCTTCCAGGAAGGAATCCTCCTCCAATCAAATCATCGAGGCCAGGTACTCCAGTTGAGGCGCGGTCAAGAGTCTTTAGAAGTTCCCCCACATACATGGTACTCCCTCCGTGGTGAGTATATCGAGTATGGTATTTAAGGTTAAAGTGTCTATCACGGCCCTCAACCCAGCGGCACAGCACAAAGCGGACGAAACTCATCCCCAAGTGACGTGTCTGTTGACGAGGAACCGAACGATGAACGACGCAAGGATGCCAAACATGTTAGCGAGGAGATAGTGCACTCCCAGCAGAACCAGGGCCGCGTATATTATCCACTGAACCACTGCCCCTGTCAGGGCCGCTACGTGAAAGTTGATGAGCCTCCGCCAGAGGGGCTTTCTCTTGAGGTCCCTGAATGTCCAGATGTCGTTCCATAGGAAGTTGTTGAGTATCGCCAGCTCGGTCGCGGGGATGTTGGCAAGGATTTTATCCCAGCCGAGTTTGGAGACAAAGGCCCACAGAAAGCCCTGGTTCACGAAAACGCCCGAGAGGCCCACGAGTGTGAACTTTATTAGCCTGTCAATCTCCCCCTCCCAGCACATGAGCCGGTAAATGTGCTTGAGGTAATTGAGTATCGTCTTTCCACCGAGCTTGCTCTCGCCGGCGCGCCTCAGGCCGAAGGTAAATGGAACCTCAACTGCTTTGTTGTAGTTGCCCTTTACCAGTATCTCCATCAGGATTTTGAAGCCGACCGGGTTCAGCTCGGCGCCCTCAACAACCTCCCTCCTGAGGGCAAAGAAGCCGCTCACGGGATCCTTGATGTCCCTTATCTTCGGAAGGGCGAGGCGCCCGACCATTATGGCCCCCTTAGATATCAGTTTCCTGTACCAGTACCAGTCCTTAACGCCGCCGCCGGGGACGTATCTGCTCGCTATGGCAACGTCGGCACCCCGCTCAATGGCCCTAATGAGTTCAGGTATAACCTCAGGGGGGTGCTGCAGGTCGGCGTCCATAACGACGAAGACGTCACCGCTCGCCTCCTTAAAGCCACGGATGACCGCGGAGGAGAGGCCCTTCTCATCGGTTCTCCGTATAACTCTAACGGGGTACCTTTCCGAAAGCTGGCGGGCGAACTCCCAAGTTTTGTCGGGAGAGTCATCGTCAACAACGATGATTTCATAATCGTAATCAGCTAGGGAAACACTTATTCTTTCGAAGAGCTCCTCAAGGTTGTCGCGCTCGTTGTACGTTGGCACTATAACAGAGACCTTCATGTTCCTCACTCCCCTATCATGTACACTAGACTATTCCGTAAACTTTATAAGCCCTGCGACCCCCCTTAAAGGCGGGCAGTGGGGCCGTGGGGTAGCTTGGCCTATCCTTCCGGCTTCGGGAGCCGGGGACCCGAGTTCAAATCTCGGCGGCCCCACCACAAGAAACTTTTGCCGAGCAAAAGTTTCATCAAAGTTGGTAGCTCATTCTCAACAGGCCAATTTCACAGGGGTTTTCTCTTCGAAGGACTGTTTTGTGATGAAAACTTTTCAGGTTGCTCATGATTAGTGGGTTTAACCTTAAACCGACGCCCAACGGGCGTCAAAAGAGAGTAACCCCTCTAGGAGTCCACCGGTAGGTTTTGTTTTCCGCTCAAAAATGAAGGTAGCCATCCCGGAAAACCCACCTGTAACAATGCCCTTAATAGTGAGCCACAAACTTTTGGTGAAGCTTTTTCCAAAAGCTTCAGTGTTGACGGAAAGAGTGCGTGCAATTCTAACGTGCTTGTTTTTCAAGTGGGTTTACTCTTCTAGTCGCTACTTTTACAGTGTTTCACTCCCCACAAGGCGTCCTTTGGACGCCAGAACCAGAGTGAAACTTTTTAACTCGCCAGTTCTGGAGTTAAACCCCACCAGGAACGGCAGTTTTAACAGCGCACGCGTTTTACATATCCCGGTTTTACAGAAAGGGGATTCTTTTGGTCAAACTTTTTCCAAAAGTTTGTTCGCCTGCGCGAAGTTCCGAGGGATAAAATTTATAAATCCATCCCTGAACCTATCAACGGGCATAGCCCCGTGGTGTAGCGGCCAAGCATGCGGGACTCTGGATCCCGCGACCGGGGTTCGAATCCCCGCGGGGCTACCATTCAACTGGGCTCCAGACCTCGAACCCCGCCTTCCATTCCACTTCTGAGTTCTATTATCGAACTTCAAATTACACCATAGAGCGTACCATGTGCGGTTGCCCGAACTATGCCATATCTCCCGATTCGGTGCTGTTATTGGGAAGTACCTCTGAAAGCATGCATAAACTGCACCAATGGCCCAAAATCTTGGATAATATCCAAGAAGTTTTGAGGTAACAACGGCCAAAACAAAAGGAAAGGACCCTCACGGGAGTTACCAGCAAGAATATCGCCCATTTTAGCCGAATACGACATCAAAATGCCGAAAATTCAAAAAACGAACTTTTTAGGAACTCTTAAATAGTATGCAGTGGACTCTTACAGTGATGTTACATACGTATTGCCTAACATGGAGGTGAGGGCATGGGCGTCACCATCAACTTGGAGAATGAAATCACGAACCTGCTCAGGGCACACGGATCATTGGGCGTAGCGTTTCTGACGAGGTTCCTCAACGAAAAAGGATTTGACTGCACGAGACAGAAGGTAGAGAGAACCCTCAGGAAGATGATTCAGCAGAAGAAGGTTGAGGCATTCTACACCAACGGAAATAGGCGCAAACAGTATCGCCTGCGGTGATAGCATGGGTGCAACGACTGCAATACTCGGGAACGACAGACGGATGCTCATGATAGAGTTCCTCCAGGAGAGGAATGGTCATGCTGAGTTGCGGGACATAGTCGAGTATATAGCAGAAAAAGAGGGCGACACTGCCCGAAAACACAGGAAAAGCGTGTACGTCAGCCTGATGCAGACACACATCCCCCGGCTTGAGAGGGAGGGTGTCGTAGCGTTCAATCACGGCGTCGTTACACTCCTGAAGATACCCGATGATGTTACCGTTTACATAGAAGTCGTGAACAAACACGACATCAGCTGGAGCGCTTTTTACATAGGCACCTCGCTGGTCTTTATGGCAGCCGGGGGGTACCTGAAGAACCTGCCCCTGCTCCTTGTGGCCATGGTGTATCTGGTCGTCAGCATGGTACACCACAAAAAGGTAAGCAGGCTGATTTAGTCAAACGGGGCTTATAGCTGCCTTTGTTCTAATCGTGATAGGAATTTAACGCTGGTAATGCATCATTACCACTCAGTAACTCGGAATTTACTATATAGCACAACATGCAAATAGAGTGTGGAGCAACCCCATGAGGGTTGCCCTCTAAGGGGCACTGCGTTGATTCCAGTAGACAGTGTTGATTGAGTGTTCGTGGTTTAGGTATATCCTCACCACGCTCGATGGGCCTGTTCACTGTTGTCCCACAGTGCCTCCTCGAAGGAGGCGAAAAAATTGAGGAAGAATATTGCCCTTGGAATTTTTGGCCTGATAGTGGCATTCGGTCTCGTGTTGGGAGCGGGAGCCAACTTCAGGGACTACAACGCTGACAGGAGCGTCCACTGGGACATCGTCAGCGACGATAACGAACTCATTGACCTGACGCCCATTCAGCCCTACGCGTACATAAACGATGGCGGCGTTTTGGTGGTTGATATAAGCCCGGACAACCCGCACTACCCAGGCTACGGCCAGGGCCTAAGCCCGAACTCGGAGTACAACTTTGACGAGGTCTTTGAGGTAAGCAACGACCTTTGGGAGGACAACATGACCATAGTCGTCAGGATAACCAACACTAACCCTGAGATTCAGTTCTACGGCGCGGATATGGACGTCCACGACGCCAGCACCGGCGCAGTTGTTTACGCCAGCAACATGGCCAAGAACGACGTCTGCTTTGTTGTCGGCCCGGGAGAGGCCGTTAAGGTCGGCATGGACTTTACCGTTGGGAACTACCTGAGCAACACGACATTCCCAGTTACGGAGAGCAGCACCATACACATCCAGGCATGGAGACTCGGGACCGAGCCCAGCGACCTAGTTGGCAAGTGCGGTCAGCCAGTGAGTCCGTGAAGGAGGAATGAAAGATGAATAAACTATTTGGATTGGCTTTACTGATGGTTGGAATGCTCCTGGCCGTTGGTGCAGGCGCCAACTTCAGGTACTACTCAGCCGACAGGACTGCTTCGTTCGATGTCGTCTCTGACGACAACGAGCTGATCGACCTCACTGCACTCCAGCCCTACGTGACCTACGATGCCGGTGAGCTTTACGTCGACATCAGCCAGTACAACCCGAACCACCCAACTGGTGGGGGAACGGGTATGAGCCCGAACACCACCTATGTCTTTGAGGAGATGTTCCAAGTAAGCAACGAGCTCTGGGAGAACAACGAAACCACCTATCCGATATGCGTCACCATAAAGACAGAGCACGATGATGTGATGATCTTCGCGGGTGACTACGACAACATGATAGCCGGACCCGGCAACAACATTCAGTTCACAGTTGAACACGGAAACCCGATTCCGATTGGAATGATATTCGACAACACAAACTCGACAATTGGTCAGTACCAGTTCCAGATGAGCATTGAGGCCGTTGCCGGAGCTTGCAACCAGTGATTTCTTTTCGGGGGCCTTTGCCCCATTTCTAGCCTTTGAGAAGGGATAGCAATGAAAAAACTGATTGAGAATGTAGCAATAGTGTTGATGCTCATATTCCTGGCCGCGTCAGTGGCGGGATTCATCCTTGATAGGCCTGTTCTGGTTTCTTACGCATACTCCGAGAGCATGACGCCGACCATAGACAAAGGCGACCTCTTTTTCATAAACCCCCTCTCAAAGGCTGGAGACGTCGGTGATATAATAATCTTCCACCGACGCGATGGATGGAC
>DRGF01000183.1 GCA_011050175.1 Thermococcus sp.
GTGGCTAGAGTATTCATGCCCCAGATTTTCTGCGCGTCCCTAAATTCGACGTCCCCATCGTTTATGTAGATGTACGTAGGCTTCTCGGCCTTTCCCTCGATTATCACCGCGTCATAGCCCGCAAACTTGAGTTCCGCGCCAAAAAAGCCCCCTCCAACGCTCCTGAAGTACGTTCCCGTGAGCGGGGACTTGAACTGAACCATCCACCTTGATGCGGACTGAGCCTTTGTACCAGTCAGAGGTCCCACAGTGAAAATAATTTTGTTTTCAGGGCTCAGAGGGCAAATCCCAGGCTTCAGCTCGTCCCACAGAATCTTTGCTCCAAACCCGCGTCCACCTATAAATTTTTTGACGAGTTCTTCTTTTAATGGTTCCACTGTGGCTTTTTTATTTGTCAAATCTATTCTCAATATGCTCCCCATGTGGCCATACATAAAAATCACCGCATAAGAATATCGAATTAAATCTATATAAACCTTTGCTGTTAGTCGATTGTTATTTTTAAATTTAGTCACCATAACAATGGAAAATGTTTTTATCTTTCTATTTCACAAGCAATACTTGGTGATTTCCATGGTAGTTGAAGACGAGATTTTTAATGATGTGCAAACAAATGGAATTATCGGGCCCCACTCAAAGATGCTTGGGCCTGTGGCAGATGGAGGAAAAATAGTTTTCTTAACCGCTCCAGGATGCTGGGGCCCAATGATTACACCCACCCTCAGAGGAGGCCACGAAGTCAACGTCCCCGTTGCCGTGGAAGGCGCAGAAGTCGGGGATGGGATTGTAATCAAGATAAAGAGCATAAAGGTGCTCTCAAAGGCGGCATCTTCCGGCGTTGACACCGTTAGGGAAGGCGCGTTTGTCGGCGACCCTTACGTTGCCAAGAAATGTCCCGTCTGTAACGAGCCGTGGCCCGAATTCGAAGTAATCGGCATAGGTGAGGATGCAATAAGGTGCAAACGCTGTGGCTCCCCAGCCGCGCCCTTCAAAATGGTAAACGGATACACGATGGTCTTTGACCACAACCTCGGAGTCGGCGTCACCATAAACAAAGAGACGGCCGAGATGATAGCCAAAGACGCCTGGGAGTGGCATTCCCTCCCCAAGAACTCAAAGCAAGTCCCAATACTCATATTTGCCAAGGCAGATATAGTCGGAGTACCTTCAAGGATGAGGCCTTTCTTGGGGCAGCTCGGAACGGTTCCGGCCGTGGACATCCCCGACTCCCACAACGCCGGAGACTTCGGTTCATTCCTAATCAACGCCCCCCATCCATATGGAATAACAAAAGAGGACTACGAGACCAAGCTGACGGATGGGCACCTAGATGTTGACTCAGTCAGAGAGGGGGCGATAATAATAGCGCCTGTAAAGGTCAAAGGCGGAGGAGTTTATGCAGGAGATGCACACGGAATGCAGGGAGACGGAGAGGTAGCTGGACACACAACCGATGTATCGGCTGAGAGCGTTCTTGAAGTTTCAGTTGTCAAGAACATAAACCTCGACGGCCCGATTCTGCTTCCCCCCGAGGAAGATCTGCCGCCGCTCGCCAAACCGTGGAGAAAAGACGAATGGGAAAGAGTGCAGAGCCTGGCCAAGAGGTTCGGAATCGAACCCGAGCCGGTAGCTCCAGTGCAGATAATCGGTTCTGGGCCGACCATAAACGACGCCGCGGTTAGGGGCTTCGAGAGGGCGGCAAAACTCTTCGGAATGAGCGTGGAGGAAGTCAAGAACAGGGTGACAATAAGCGGTGCCGTCGAGATCGGAAGGCTTCCGGGAATAGTGCAGGTCTCAATGCAGGTTCCGCTGAGTGCTCTGGAGAAATTGGGGATAGACGAGATAGTGGTTAAGCACTACGGGCTTCCCTACTGAGTTTTTTATTTCATAATTTTCATCTGGCCGGTGGGGGAGAATAGGAGAACCTTTTAAACCCCTCCCCTCAACCTTTTCCCATGCTCGAAAAGCTGTTCAGTCTCGGCTATTCCAAGACCTTCGCGGAGCGCTATTACGAACTCTGGGGTGAGAGGGCATTAGCGATCGCCGAGGCTATGGAGAGGCCCCTGCCAAGGTGCTTCCGCGTAAACACGCTCAGGATAGAGGTTCCCAGGCTCACAAAGCTCCTCAACAAGAAGGGCTTCCAGTTCAAGCGCGTCCCCTGGGCTAGGGAAGGATTCTGCCTCACACGCGAGCCCTTTGCGATTACCTCCACGCCCGAATACCTCGGCGGTCTCCTCTACATCCAGGAAGCCAGTTCGATGTATCCCCCCGTGGCGCTCGAGCCGAAGCCCGGCGAAGTCGTTGCGGACATGGCGGCGGCGCCTGGCGGAAAAACCTCCTATCTCGCCCAGCTCATGGAGAACCAAGGGATAATCTACGCCTTTGACGTGGGGGAAGACAGGCTGAAGGAGACCCGTTTGAACCTCTCTCGCCTCGGCGTGACAAACACAGTTCTCATCCACAAGTCGTCGCTCCATATCGACGAGCTCGGAGTTGAGTTTGACAAAATACTGCTAGATGCCCCATGCACAGGTTCCGGCACGATCCACAAAAACCCGGAGCGGAAGGCGAACAGGACGATGGACGACATAAAGTTCTGCCAGGGCCTTCAGATACAGCTCCTTGAAAAGGGCCTGAGTGTGCTCAAGAAGGGCGGAATCCTCGTGTACTCGACCTGTTCCCTTGAGCCCGAGGAGAACGAGTTCGTAATCCAGTGGGTTCTGGACAGCTTCGAGGTTGAGCTCCTCCCGCTCCGCTACGGCGAGCCTGCCCTGACAAAACCCTTCGGGATTGAGCTGAGCGAGGAAATAAAGAAGGCGAGGCGCTTTTACCCCGACAGGCACGGCACGAGTGGTTTTTTCGTGGCAAAGTTCAAAAAACTCTGAGTTGCCTCACTTCAATCCTCCGACTCCGACGCGAGCTTCTCGTCGAGCTCCCCCAGCCTTTTGATGACGTCCTCGCTTAGGTGCTTTTCGAGTTCTTCCCTCGCGGCTTTCGCCAGCTCAAACTTTGAACTGTACTCTCCGAGGGAGGTCCACTTAATCTTCTTCCCCTCGACAAAGACGTCTATGTCGCAGAGGCGTTTGTAGCCGTGGTACTCGATGCCCTTGAGCAGGAACTTGACCCGCCCCGGGTCCTCCCATGTCAGGAGCTTGAGCTTGTACACGGGAACACGCATAAACGGCCTTGGATAGTCCCAGTCCCACCCCTCTCCAACGATGAAGCCGAGGTCAAGGTCTTCAATAACCATCATAAGGCGCTCTATGTTCTCCTCGTAGCGCTTGTCCGTGTCGTAGATTTTAATCGTAATCTCGTTCCACTCGGGCATCAGTTTTAGCAGCAGCAGGGGCGCATCGAGGCTGAGCTCCCGGTAAACTTCAAGGAAATCCCTATGAATGAGAACGGCGCCATCAATGTCCTCCGGCCCTATTGGGGAGTTCAGCTTCTTCCTTGTCAGGCCTATTATAGTGTCCCCGGCCTCGCCTTCGTCGAAGGCCGTTCGTATGTCCATTATCTCCCCGCCGTACTTATCTGCAATGAGCTTCAGCCCCTCCTCGATCTTGTCCGGGACGCGCATGAGTATTAGAGTGCCCTCAACGTGGACTTTCTCAATCGGGAGCTTGCTGTTGATTATCCTGCTCAGAATGACGGGGGCATGGCACTTTACCAGAAACGCCCTTTCCGGGGGAATCGTTTCCTTCTTCCACTCCCCGGTTACAAAGACCACGGTCTCGAACTCGCGGCTTTTTCTTATGGCCTCGTCCGTGGGGATTTCGTCAACACCAAAAATCTCCTTCAGGGCAGACCGCACGGCCCCTTCATGGGGAGTCCTGAGGAATATTATCGACGGCCCGAACCTAAGAGCGCGCATCACAACCCCCTCCACATCTTGTATCCCCTCTCGAAATCCGTCCCTCCGGGATACTTCACTCGGTATGTCTTCCCGCTCGGGAGAAGGATGAAGTTAACGCCAAGAACTCCGTTCAGCCCCCTCCCTATCAGCTTGAAACTGTGGCCGTAAAGTCTGAAATCGGCGTCCAGGCCGGCCACCTCCATCCACGTGTGGCCGAGGGCGAACCTCGTGCCTTCTATCTCGACGATACTTCCAGGCCCAACGACGGAATCGCCGAAGAACTCCCTGACCACCTCGGGGTCGTCCTCGTTGCCGGGAACGATGTAGAGCTCCGCCCCTGAGTTCCTGAGGATTCTGGTCAGCTTTCTCACGGCCCCGATGTAGAGCGGCTTCAGTTCGGGTCTCCTCTCCAGCTTTATGTTGTCCGCGAGGTCGCCGGTGTGGATTATGTAGTCCGGGTCAGCCCTTTCAATCAGGCCGTTGAGGAAGCGGTAAACGCTCTCAGGGGTATCGCTTACGTGCATGACCTTGGTTTCGTCGGTGGACGAAAGCAGTTCCACGACCCTTTTCCGGAAGAGCGGGAGTCTTATCGGCATTAAAGGAAGTTGGGGGAGGGCTTATATATACCTTCGCCAAACTGGTAGGGGTGTTACCATGAAGGTTCTAGTTCTCGGTGCCGGAAACGTCGGCAGGGCGATAGCCTGGGATTTGAGGGACGAGTTCGATGTTTACGTTGGGGACGTCAGCGACGAGAGACTTAAAGCCGTGTCCGAATTTGCCACGCCCCTGAAAGTCGATGCTTCCAGTTTTGATTCCCTCGTTGAAGCTATGGAAGGTTTTGATCTCGTGGTTGGGGCCCTGCCGGGGAGGTTTGGATACCAATCGGTAAAGGCCGCGATAAAGGCGGGCGTTGACATGGTTGACGTCTCGTTTATGCCAGAAAACCCGCTGGAGCTCCACAATGAAGCAGAGAACGCGCAGGTGACGGTCGTATTTGACGCAGGTTTTGCCCCCGGGCTGAGCCACATCCTTCTGGGGAGGATATGGGGAGAAATGGAGAGGCTTAAAGAAGGCTACATCTACGTGGGCGGCCTTCCGAAGGAGCCCAGACCACCACTTTATTACAGAATTACATGGTCACCGAAAGACCTAATTGAAGAATACACGAGGCCGGCGAGGGTGATAAGGGACGGAGGGGTTACTGCAATTGACCCATTCGAGAGGATTGAGAAGGTTTCCGTGGGAGACTTTGAGTTTGAGGCCTTTGTGAGCGACGGCCTGCGCTCTCTGCTGGAGAGCGTTAAAGCCGAAAGGCTGGAGGAATGGACGCTCCGCTGGCCGGGACACCTCGAAAAGATGAAAGTCCTTCGGGAGCTTGGCTTCTTTAAGCCGGAGCACGTAGACAAGACGCTGGAAGTTATAACTCCCCTCATGACCTATGAGAGTCCGGACTTTTCGATAATGCAGGTTGTGGGGAGGGGAACTCTGGACGGCGAGGAGAAGGAGATAGGCTACCTCCTCTACGACGAGGAGCGGGACGGCTTCACCTCAATGGCCCGTGTCACGGGATTCACCGCGGCCATAATAGCGCGCATCGTTGCCGAAAAGGGCTGCACCTTTGGAGTTATTCCACCGGAGATACTCGGAATGCGCAGGGACACATTCAAGAGGATTGTGGAAGAGATCACCGAGAGAAAAATAACGCTGGAGAGGTGGGAGAATGCTTCATCTGGTGATAGCTGAGGCGGAGCTTGAGCTCGTCCCGAAGGCCATACTGGACCACCCGGCGGTTGTGAACCACGCCAGGAAGAGGGGAAAGAGGCCAGAGGAGATACTGCTGGACAGCACTTACCACCATTCGGCGCTGAAAAAGCTCGAAGACGGGGAAAGGAGGGGCAGGCCCGACATAGTCCACATCTGCCTCCTCAACGCCCTTGAGAGCATAGCCAACAAGGAAGGCCTGCTGAGGGTCTACGTCCACACGAGGAACGACGAAGTGATTTACATCAAACCCGAGACGAGGATTCCACGGAACTACAACCGCTTCGTCGGGCTGATGGAGAGCCTCTTCAAGAACCGTACAGTTCCAAAGGACCTCGAACTGCTCCGCATCGAGGAGAAGTCCATCGAAGAACTGGTAGATGAGATAGGCTCCGATGGGGTCTTCGTGATGCACGAAGAGGGAAAGCTCACGAAGCCAAGTGACTTCGGGAAGACACTGAGTGAGCTTGAGAATCCACTCGTCATCGTCGGGGGATTTCCCCACGGAGACTTCAGGAGTGAAATTCCTGGAGAAAAAATAAGCCTTTACAAAGCCCCTCTGATGGCATGGACAGTCGTGAACGAGGTAATAGTCAACTTTGAGCGTTGGATTCCCTGAAAAATTAAAAAAAGTCAGCAATATTTTTATATTTTGAAAATTTTATTTCTTAGGCCTTGGAAACAACATCCTAAATCAATCCGATGGAGGGACCATCCATGCGAAAAATAAGCTTCCTGATGGCGTTCTTAATAGTTGGGTATGTTCTTGGTATATGGAATTTTTTGGTTCTACCGAAATACTACATAACCTTCGGGCTCAAGGGATTCCTGGTTTCACTTATCCCGATGCTCCTGGCGTTTTTCCTGATATACAGCGAGGCCGAGAGCACCAAGAAGACGCGCTATCTCATATACGAGTTTTTCTTTAAGATATCCCGGACTCCAGCAATGATATTCAGCCTGCTGATGTTCCTGATGATAATGCTCGGCGTCACCACGTATTACTCATCCTACGGCCTCACCATCGCCCTCGGGATAAGCTCAAAGTACATCCCTATCCTGGCCGTTGGGACGCTGCTGCTCTCCTTCCTGATGCTTATACTGGCGAAGGGCAGAACCCTCGAATTCATCTCGGTCGTCTCGATAATCTTCGTTCTTTTCGCCCTCGCTTCAGCGTTTTTGATCAAGAACCATGCCCTCAGCACCGTCACATCCCCGCCTGCCATCCGGTACATGAACAACGCGGTGTCCTCGATAACGTCATTTAACATGCCCCTGACCATGAAGGGAGTCCTTTACATGCTCGTTTCCGTGCTTACCTCCCTCGGCCTCGGTACCGGAGTCTACTACGTTATCGGAAGCTTCGCCCCAGAGGAGCTCGACCTGAGGAAAGTTCTAGCGGCGGTTTTCGCCCTCCAGATAATCCTAAGTTTCGCCGCGGCTTTCACCGTCGCCTACTCCCTCGGCGCGGCGTATCATGCAGTCGAAAAGGCATTCCAGAACCCGAACATCCCCGCGGAAGAGTCCATGGAACTTTTCACAAAGTTCAATGATCTAAAGGATTATACCACCAACGCCGACAGGAGTCCTATTGAGTTTATAGAGGTCTTCTACTCAATACCCTCTGTTCTAAGGGGCAGTGTGTCCAACGACACGACCCTCATAGTGCTTCTGATGCTGTCCCTCTATCTGGCGGGCCTCACAACCATAATCATCCTCATCGAGATTGGAAGCCAGATGGTCTCAGAGGCCATGCAGCTTGGAAGAAACAGGAGCCTGGGAATA
>DRGF01000095.1 GCA_011050175.1 Thermococcus sp.
AGCTTTTTCAGCTTTCTTTTCACTGGCTCCGCTTTCTCTTTGGGCACTCTTATTGCCGGCATGGTTATCTCCCTCTACCACTGCCGCAAACACTTTTTGGGAAATCCCCCTGAGGAGTTCTTCTTCATTCGTCTCTTGGAACTCTTTTAAGAGTACGCTTTCTTGAGTCTTGTCCAGGATACCGGGAGGGAGGTATAAGATTAGCGTTGATTCATTGGAAATCACGTGATCCTTGAGTGAGAACAAGAACTTCGCGACCGATGAAAAGTCGTTGTATAGGGTTAGATATTCGGTGCCCTCAAAATAAACAACCGTCCTTCCGCCCTTTTCCTTTAAAAACCTGAGGATGGAGTCCTGCAGTACGTGGAGCTTTGTGGGGTCGGCCACGTTTTTCTCATCCATCCTGCTCAGCCATATAAATTCGTCCGGTTCCAGTTGGTGTTCTTTGACCCACAGCTCCTTTTTTGTCCTGCTCACGACTAGCAGCCCGCTTGAGATCCTTGACAGATACGCCAGCAGGTTGGAGCTTGCCGGCTTCCTGAACGCGTATGCCCCGGATATCGGCAAAATTGGCACCTTTTCGTGATGTTGCCCGGGACTTGCTTGCCGGGAACATAGGGCTTTAATATAGAATACAACAGAGGAGACCAGAATCATGTAAGAGACGCTGTAAGAGATTGCCATGATAAACCATAGCTGGGTTTCGGCCAGGGAATCGATTGTAGTCCCAATTGAGCCCACAGTGAAGAGGGAAGCGGAAATCAGGAACCTCCAGGCTAACCTTTTTCCGGGTTCTTGAAGGTATCTATAATATCTGAACCCAGTCCAGATGAAGTATAGCCCAATTATTGCGAGGGCAACTCCCGCCAGAACTCCAAGGAGGTCTATGTACATTTTTTCACCATATGACGGCGTTCTCATCATAATTTAAATCGTTTTTCATTTCCAACGGGCCCGCGCGTGGTGATGGGCTTTTGAAAATTTCGATGGGCCTCTTTATTTCCAGTACGGCTCCCTCATCAGAACTGCCTTGTGGAGTATCTCCACGAGCTCTTCATCACCTGCACCGTTTCTCATTGCAGTGAGGAAGTCTATCATGTCGTCCTTCCTCAGCAGGCACGTCTTGAACTTGCCGTCGGAGGTAACCCTCAGGCGGGTGCAGTTTGCACAAAATACTGTGTTGTGCATCGCCCTGACGACCTCGACCTCCGCAATGCCGTGGTCGGTGGGGACGAAATACTTCTTCCGCCTGTGCATCTTCCTCTCGTGGGTTTCCACTGCCATTTTCTCCAGCCGCTCCTCCACTGACTTGAGCGGGTAAAAATACTTCTTGAAGAAACCGGTCTCGGTCATCTCCCTTGGCGCTTCGAGCTCGATGAGCTGGAGTATCGTCCCGGTCTCTGCGGCAAACTCGACCATCTCCCATATCTCGCCGTCGTTGAGGCCCTTCATTACCGTCATGTTGAGCTTGACCGGGCTGAGGTATTTTACCGCCTCATCTATGCCCTCGAGGACTGTGTCGAGCATGTCGACGCCGGTTATCCTGCGGTAAACATCCGGCCTAAGGCTGTGGAGTGAAATGTTCACCCTGTCGAGGCCCGCCTCTGCGAGCGGTTTTGCAAGCTCCTTTAGGCGGCTCCCGTTGGTCGTCATCGAGAGGTCGTCCACGTAGGGCCTTATGCGCCTCACTATCTCCAGTATGTCCTCCCTGATGGTGGGTTCTCCCCCCGTGAGTTTGACCTTTCTTATTCCAAAGCGGGATGCGATCCTCACGAGCCTCTCAATTTCCTCGGGCGTCATCTCATTTTTGGCCAAAAACCGCTGGCCCTCGCGGTGACAGAAGAAGCAGCGGAAGTTGCACTCTTGAGTGAGCGAAATCCTGAGGTTCGTCACCGGCCTGCCGAAACGGTCATATAATGTCATTTAACCACCGAGATGATTAGTCTTCTGGCTTAAAAAAAGGTTTTGGGTAAGCTTTATTGTTTAACATATCCCCATCGAAAACTACAAGTATGGGAACGTTGCAAGTTACTGTCAGGGGTCCCCATGAACGTTGAGGAGATTAAGTCCCGGCTTTCCCGTCTGGAATCGCTTCATTCCGCTTTCGAGGGCAAGTTCCCTGCCATTTACAGTGAGAAGGATAAAGCGGCTCTCATGGAGGCGGTTAAATCCCTCTATGACATATCCGTGGAAAAGCTTGAAGTGGCCGCTGCTCTTTACCGCGAGGTAAATGGAATCGGTGGATATGTGGAGGTGCAGGCCAAGGAGCTCTACAGGAACGAACATCAAATGAAGTTCAGGCTTGAGGAGATTATCTCCCTTTTATCCCGGGACGACTACGATTCCCGCGTGAGACTGGAATCTGCTATGGAGAGGCTGGTTCAGTTCCACAGGGTTTACGACTATGCCGTTAGAAAAGCCCTCGGCGAGCTGACCTCAAAGGTTGAGGGAATGGCGCTCCTTGCCAAAGGCGAAAAGGAAAAAAAGGTACCCCTTGATATACTGGAAGAGCTCGGGAAAGTTAAGGCGCTTGAGGCCGAACTCGGTGCTCTCAAAAGGTTCCTGTTCCGGCTTTATACTCATCCCGGTGACGTTCACAAGATTGAAGACGCTTTGAGAGACTGGCACTCCAGAGGGTTGCTCTGGGTCGAGGCGAGAAACGTTGAGAAGGTGAGCGGCGTCGCAGACGCCAGCGAGATACTGGAGGCCCTTACGCTCATAGGAGTGGTGGAAAAGAGAATGAGGGGTGGTGAAAGTGTCTACAGACACAGGAGTTACAGTTCGGGTTAGGGGCATATACAGCACTGCCCTCACCAAGCTGTTCCTGGACAGGGGATTCGGGATTTCACAGCCAAGCAACAAGATTGTGGAGCGCTTCAACCTCGAAAAGACCTACGATGAGTTTGATGTTGACGTCTACGACAAGAAGGGCCACCACGGTGTCGTCCTCGTCGGAACAAAGGTTGAGGCGGTTAAGGAGGTTTTTGAAGACGAATTTATAGACGTCTTCTTCCGGAAGCTTCCCTACCAGCTGTACGGAATCTACAAGGGAATAGTCGTCCAGAGGGATGAGAAATACGTCTACGTGGACATTGGAAGTGCCATAGGTACGATACCGGTTAAAGACCTCCCCCGTGCCCGGGAGGGTGATGAGCTCCTCGTCCAGGTCAAAAAGCACAACCTGCTTCCCCAGCTGAGCGTTACCCTGACGATTCCCGGTGACTATGCTGTTCTGATTCCAAAGCCCATCGGCGCTCAGAGGCACGTCAAGATATCCCGTAAGATAAGGGATCAGAGCGAACGCGAGAGGCTCCGCATCCTCGGTTTGAGCGTTGACCTCGGGGAATGGGGCATCCTGTGGAGAACCGCTGCCGCCTACAAGGACTGGAACGTTCTCCGCGATGAAATTGTGGAGCTCTCCAGGCTCGCCGACAAGCTCAAGAAGGCAGACTCCTACGCGGCCCCGTCTCTTGTGATCGAGGGACGCAGTATATACGAGGTCGAGTTCGGTGGGGGGGCCAGGAAGAAGCTCGACGAGATACGTAACAAGGTGGTTCCGACGGTCGAGGGCCACCACCAGCTGAAGGCCTACGACCTTGAACTCGGATTCGCTGTGGAAATAGCGGAGGGGATACTGGCCAAGATACCCACCCAGAGGGAGAAGGTCAGGCAGGGCTTCTGGGAGGCCCTCGTTTCCAACAAAGGGCCGAGGAGGGGATGGCTCTTCAGCCTCGAGCACAACAAGCCCGACGGCCAGAGGATAAAGATAGGGCCGGGCGAGATTCAGGAGGTCTCAATGAACCCGCTCAGGGTTACCTTCAAGCGCCACCTCAAGCCAGGAAAGTTCTACGACGGCCTGGACCTGCCGATAGAGTTCGGCGACTACGTCATCACGGAGATAGAGGAAGGAAAGTGGTGGTTTGTGCACCGCTACTACGACCGCGACGGCAACCTGAAGGGCGAGTACTACAACATAAACACTCCCGTGGAGATATACCCGGACAGGGCCCGCTACATCGACCTTGAAGTGGACATAGTCAAGTGGCCCGACGGAAAGAAGGAGATAATCGATAAGGAGAAGCTCACCGAGCACTATGAGGAAGGCACGATAAGCGAGAAGCTCTACAAGGCGGTGCTCAGAATAGTGCAGGAGGTCTACGAGAGGATTTAAGGTAAGGTTTGGATGCCTAACTTTTCTGCCTCTTTTTTCAGTCTCTTATCGTATGTGGCCAGCCTTTTAAAGTCCTCCGCTGTGGCAAGGATTACCATATCGTTAAAGCGTTTCGGGTTCCGGGTTAGTTCCAGCGCGCGTTTCGTGTACTTCCCGCCGTCGCAGATTACTTTCGTCCTCTGGCTGTTTAGGATTGATGAAATCACCTTCCCTATTTCCTCACCGCTATAGCCTTCCTCCCTGAAGAACCAGTAGAGTTCGTAAAGAACTATGCTGGGGACAGTCCATCTCTCCAGCCCGGCCAGCAGTTTTCTTGCTTCTCCGTTGAACTCGGAATCCCTTAGGATCGCATAGATGAAGACGTTGGTGTCTATCACCGTCATTTCCCTTCACCCTGACCCCTTCTTATGGCTTTTTCGATGTCCTCTACCTTCAACTCCTTTCCTCCTGGAAGGAGGGGAAGCTCAAGTTCGCTTTTTTTGAGCACTACCTTCCCATCCTCGACCTCAACCATCAGAACGTCCCCTACCCTAATCCCCAGCTTTTTCCTAACATCGCTTGGTATAGTAATCTGATAGTTTCTAGTTACTTTTGTAAGCCCCATAGTCTCACCAAATATAGTAGAGTTTTGTATAGCTAAAAACTTTTTGGAAAGTGTTTTAATGAAACTCCCCGTTTGGATTAATGGTGATAGGATGAAGCCCGGTGTTCTGAAGGGTTATTCAAAAGCCCTCAAAAATGTCCGTGAAAAAGGCAAAACAACGGAGTATTCTTATAGGCCAGCTTTCAATGAGTTTCTTAGAGGTCTTTTCCCGAGAGAATATAATGTCAAGATACTTCATGAACCAGGTAGGGAGACCTTCGGTGCTCCCGACTTCAAGATTTTCACGGATACTGGAATCATAGGGTATATTGAAACAAAGGCTCCCGACCTTGACCTTCATCGGCTTCCCAAGAGGGACAAGGGTCAAATTAAGCGTTATTCAGAGAGGCTCGACAACTTCATCCTGACCAACTACCGTGACTTTATTCTGTACCAAAGGGGAGAAAAGGTCGATGAAGTGTCGCTTCTCGATGAGGACTTCAATTTGATAGAGTCAAACATCGAGCGGTTTCAGAGGCTGGTTGAGAGGTTTTTGAGCTTCACGGTTCCGAAAATCAAAGACCCCGAGACCTTGGCCAAGATACTTGCGAGGAGGGCGAGAATCCTAAAGGATGTCGTTCTGGAGAACCTCACCCACGATGAAGGGCTTCAGTACCTCCACAGGGCCTTTAAGGAGCACCTGATGAGCGGAATGACGAAGAGTGAGTTCGCCGATGCCTATGCCCAAACCGTTGTTTACGGCCTCTTCATGGCGAGGTTTACAATAAAAGGTGAGCTTACAAGGGAAAACGTTGCCTTTAGGGGTGTTCCCAAGTCGCTCCGTGTCGTCCACGAGATATTCAAGTACGTCGCCTCCGACCTGCCCGACTACCTTGAGTGGATTCTTGAAGAGCTTATAGCAATACTTAACAACGTTGACGTTGAGGAGCTGCGGAAGAGATTCCACTTCGGAAACGGCGACTTTGACCCGTTCCTGCACTTCTACGAGACGTTTCTGGCGGAGTACAACCCCAAGCTGAGGAAGTCAAAGGGCGTCTATTACACACCAATCCCTGTTGTTGAGTTCATAGTCAACTCGGTGGACGAGATACTTAAAGAGAAGTTCGGAAAGAGGCTTCATGATGATGGAGTTACCATACTTGACCCCGCAACAGGGACGGGGACGTTCCTGGCCGGAGTCCTTGACAGGATACACCACAACATCAAGGGAACGCTCTTCCAGCTCTACCTCAAGGAGAGGCTCTTAAACAACATCTACGGCTTCGAGATACTCATTTCGCCCTACTTGGTGGCTCACCTCAAGCTCTCAATGGTGCTCAACCAGTGGGGCATAAAGCTGAGGAACGACGAGAGGTTCAGGATTTACCTCACCAACGCCCTTGACATAATGCGTGAGCGCGGACAGGCGGGGCTCTTTGAAAGGGCACTGGACAGTGAGAGCGAGGAGGCCGATAAGGTAAAGAAGGATACGAGGATTTTCGTGGTCATTGGAAACCCACCGTATGAAACAAGAAAGGATGAAACTTACATTCAGACTCTCTTGAAAGACTACATGAGTGGTCTAGGGGTTGAGAAAGAAAAATCCAGAAATGCCCTTCAGGATGACTATGTTAAGTTCATCCGCTTCGCCCAATGGAAGATAGACCAGAACGGCAAGGGAATAGTTGGCTTCATCACAAACAACTCTTACCTTGACGGCCTCGTTCACAGAAGGATGAGGCAGAGCCTGATGGAGAGCTTTGACGAGATTTATATCCTCAACCTCCACGGGAACGCAAGAAGGGGTGAAAATGACGAGAACGTTTTTGACATCCAGCAGGGCGTTGCCATAGCACTCTTCGTGAAGCTCAGGGAAGGAAAGCACAGGGCCGAGGAGTGCAGGGTCTATTACCGCTCGATAGTGCACGACGAGGGCAAGACGAGGAGGGAGGAAAAGTACGAGTTCCTCAGAAACAACACTTGGAAAACCGTCGAATGGAAGGAGCTCCAGCCAAAGGAGCCCTACTACTTCTTCGTGCCGAAGGACTTGAGCCTTGAAGAGGAGTACAGCAAGTTCCCGAAGCTGGACGAGATTTTTGAGGTTTACAGCTCGGGGGTTGAAACAGGAAAGGACAGCGCTCTTGTGGCTTTTTCAAAGGATGATTTGAAGCCAGTTATTGAGGATATCTTGAATCCTCAAGTCTCTACGGCACAATTGAAGGAGAAATATGGAATTGAATCAACTTCGGGATGGCGGTTTGAGGAGAGACGGGCAAAGATTGTAGGGACTCTTGTAGCGATCAATAACTTCAAAAAACTTGCCTATAGACCATTTGACTGGAGATGGGTGTATTACGAACCAAAAATTCTAAGACGAGCCCATTTTGATGTTATGAAACATTTCTTGTCTGGGAGGAATATTGGCGTTGTCACTGAAAGAATCGTCCCAAAGATGAAACTTTTATGGGATGCAGTTTTTGTTGTGGATACAATATCTGAACTACACCTAACTGGCTCCAAATCCTATCTCTTCCCCCTCTACCTCTACTCCGACGACGGCAAAGAGAAGAGGCCCAACATCAA
>DRGF01000159.1 GCA_011050175.1 Thermococcus sp.
GGTCATAGCCCTGCCCCTAGGCGCCTGGGTCACCGAGAACTGGGGGTGGAGGTGGACATACCACACGGCGGCCCCGTTCGCAGTCCTGATGTTCATCCTGGCGTGGAAGATACTCCGCGAGAGCCGCTACGTGAACCCCGGAAAGCTCGACTGGCCCGGGGCGCTCTTCCTGGTCTGGGCCGTCGTGCCGATGCTGGTCGGTGTAACGCGCGCCCCGAACGTTGGCTGGACGGCGACTCAAACGCTCCTCCTCTTCGCGGTCTCCATAGTCGGCTTCGTACTCCTCGGTATCTGGGAGAAGAGGGTGGAGAACCCGCTCCTTCCGCTTGACATCATAACCTCGCGCAACCCGGCCATAGTGAACGTTGGAATAATGTTCGCGGCCTTCGGGATCTCGATGATGAGCCAGGCAAACACCTACATATTCCAGATGCCAGAACCATACGGCTTCGGCAAGACGATACTCCAGAGCGGTCTTCTCATGACTCCGCAGGCGCTCGTGATGCTCATAATAGCTCCGCTCGCGGGAAAGATAATGCCAAAGGTCGGTGCAAAGCCCATAGCCCTCACGGGCGCTCTGGTGGCCAGCGCTGGCCTTGCGTTCATGTCAAAATACGCTACCGGCCTCTCACTGTGGCAGTACGTCGCTATGATTGCAGTAGTCGGAGCGGGGATAACCCTCATGAACATCTCGCTGATAAACATCTTAGTCTTCAGCGTCCCGCCGAGGATCATGGGCGTCGCAACAGGTGCAAACAGCCTCTTCAGGAACTTCGGTTCGACCTGGGGGCCGGCAATAGCGGGAACAATAATGAGCACCTACTACGTCCTCTTCCACCCGCCGGGGGCTCCGGAGTTCGTGCAGATTAAAATCCCGACGGAGGAGGCCTACTCGGTGCTCTTCGGCGGGGCGGCAGCGGTTTACCTGTTCCTGGCGCTCCTTGTCCTTGCAACGAGAGAAGTCATGAAGGGCGGAAGGATACATGAGGTCGAAAATGAAGGGGAAAGGGACGTTGAGGTCGCTTAGCGCCCTTTTCCGCCTTTTCTTTTTGGCTCCTTTCACCCTCTCCCGTAAAACGCCTTCAGGTAGAGCTCCTTTATCTCCTCGGGCTCCGGCTCGACGGGGTTGAAGAACACCAGCCCGTCGCGGTAGGCTTTTTCGGCCATCTCCTCGACCCTCTCGGTGAAGGTCTCTTCGTCAACAAGCTCGCCCAGCTTCGGGACGCCGAGCATCTCGTTGAGCTCCTTAACGACCTCGATGAGGTCCTTCGCCGTCTGGAAGCCAAGCTCCCTCGCTATCTCCGCGTAGCGCCTCCTCGCGTAGTCGCTCCTCTCGGCGTTGAACTCCATCACGTGGAGCAGGAATATTGCGTTGAGCAGGCCGTGCGGGCCAATCCACGCCGCCTTGTGGCTCATCGCGTGACATAGGCCGAGGCGCGCGTTGAGGAAGGCTATCCCGGCCATCGTCGCCGCGTAGTGAACCCTCTCCCTGGCATCCTCATCGCCTCTAACCGACAGCGGAAGCCAGCGGTAAACGGTCTTTATGGCCTTAATCGCCATGGCGTCGCTGAAGGGGTTGGCGACCTTGGTTGTGTAGGCCTCTATGCCGTGAACGAGGACGTCAAGGCCAGAGTTCCGGGCAACCTCGGCTGGCATCGTCCTAGGCAGCCGGGGGTCGAGGATGGCCACGTCGGGCGCTATCTCGGGGGTGACTATGTTGTATTTGACGCCGCCCTTCTTCAGCACGCTCGCCCCCGAACCCTCGCTTCCCGCTCCGCTCGTCGAGGGTATCGCTATGAGCTTCGTCCTCAGCTTCGGAACCGGCTTCGGCTTCGAAAACCTGTCTATGAATGCTATCTCCTCGAAGTTCAGCTCGGGGACATCGTAGAAGACCTTCAAAGCCTTAGTCGTGTCGATGACGCTTCCCCCACCAAGAGCAACCAGCAAGTCCGGCTCGAACTCCTTCACCTTCGGCAGAAACTCCTCTATGACCTCGACGCTAGGCTCCGCCGGGAGACCCGCTATCGAGAAGACCTCCGCACCGGCCTCCTTCACGTAGTCCTCGGCCTCGCTCAGGAAGCCGTGCCTCTTCATCGAACGGGAAGCCAGGATAAGAACGCGTTCGTGCCCCCTTACTTCCTTGGAGAGCCTTCCAAGGGAGCCCTCACCCTCAATGAGTTTCGTCTTCAGCCAGAACATCTCCACCACCGGAGAAGATTGGGTGGGCTGGCTTTTAACGTTCTCGGCCGGTTTAACTTGAGGTTCGAAACCTTTCGGTAAGGAAACCCTTTAATTTCCGCCGTTTTAGCTTATATCCGATGCTCGTGAGGGGCAAGGTTATCGGCGAGAACCTTACCGCGCCCTTTGAGATTCTAAAAACCGGGGAAGGCATCTCCCTCAGGGTCGAACTCCCGGGCGAACCCTTTGAGTACTCGACGGACTGCTCCTGCCTGGAACCCCTTGAGTTCCTCGGACTCCTTCTGCCGGCCATAGAGGAGAGAATCGGAGAGATAGAGGGTGTCTTCGTGGAAGATGTGGTCGAGGAAAAGAGTTCCCCTTTGGAACGGCTCAAGAGAATACTCCGAGGAAAATGAGGAAAACGTTTTATTGGTTGATGATCCAACATTAAACGGTGATGCTATGTCCCTCTCAGCGAGACGCGTTCAGCTCATGATAACCTATCCCCATCTCAAAAGATTCCTCAAAAAAGCCCCGCCTATTGAGGAGGTCAGGCGTATTCTGAGGGGCATAGACGGTGAGCTTAGCGATGACATCCTCAAGGAGAGGGATGAGGAGTGGAGGTAGCGTTTTTTGATACCAGTGCACTTGTGAAACACTACCACATTGAGCGGGGTAGCTCCATCGTCAACGAACTCATGGAAAATTACGTCGTTGCAGTCTCGGAGCTTGCCATACTCGAAATGACCTCGGCATTAAACAGACGATTTCTCAGTGGTGAACTCACAAAACGTAAGCTTGAATGGGTTCTTGAACGGTTCTACTCTGACCTCGAAAACTACGTAGTAGTCCCAATCTCAAGCGAAACCGTTAGCCTCGCGACATCTCTTGTTCTTAAACACGGGCTTAAAACACTTGATTCCCTACAGCTCGCATCTGCTCTGAGAGTCAAAGATGAGGCCTCGATTTTTGTCACATTTGATGAAAGATTGAAAAATGCTGCGGAAAAAGAAGGTTTCACGGTTCTTCCTTGAACAGCCTCTTCAGGTTCCTCTCGAAGGGCGGGTAGACGACGCCCATGTCGGTTATTATGCCGGTCAGGTACTTGTGCGGCGTCACGTCGAAGGCCGGGTTGTAGACGTCCACGTCCGGCGCTATCTTGCAGCCGCCGCAGGTGAGGACTTCCTCGGGCTTTCTCTCCTCAATCGGTATCTCCTTCCCGCTCTTAAGGCTCATGTCTATCGTCGAGAGCGGCGCCACCGTGAAGAACGGTATTCCGTGCTCCTTCGCGAGGACGGCAAGGGTGTAGGTACCTATCTTGTTGGCGAAGTCGCCGTTGGCAACTATCCTGTCCGCTCCTACTATAATCGCGTCAACCTTCCCCTGCCCCATCACGAAGCCGGCCATATTGTCTGATATCAACTTCAGTGGAATGCCGTCGTAGTGGTACTCCCACGCGGAGAGCCTCGCTCCCTGGAGGACTGGCCTCGTCTCGTCCACCCAGAGGAGCTTAAGGGTTCCATCGCGGTGCATCACCCTGAGAACGGCTCCAACGGTTCCGAGCTGGACGGTGGCCAGGCTTCCAGCGTTGCAGTGGGTGAGGACGTTCCCTTCCGGCAAAGCCTCGGCACCGTAGTGGCCCATCCTGAGGTTCGCCTCAACGTCCTCGTCCGCTATCTTCTGGGCCTCGGCCACAATCATGCGCTTGATCTCGTCGAGCGGGCTCTCAAGGTTCTCCTCCACGAGCTTCCTGACCCGGTTAAGGGCCCAGAAGAGGTTCACGGCAGTTGGCCTCGTGTTCTTCAGGGTCTCGTAAGCCCTGTAAAATCCGTCCATGAACTCGTCCTTGGTCTTGGCCTTGGTCGTGTCAGCGTAGAGGGCCAAGCCGAAAGCGGCTGAGGCCCCAATCGCCGGCGCACCGCGCACCTTCATAGTGACTATCGCTTCGGCAACTTCCTCAACGGTCCTAAGCTCGATCGTTTTGAACTCCCTCGGGAGCAGGGTCTGGTCGATCATGATGACCTTTCCAGTTTCGTAAGTCACGCTCCTCGGGAGCTTCGTGAGTTCCTCCGGCCTGTACCTTATCTCCATAACCATCACCCCAAAGGGTTTAAGGGCTGAGCTTAAATCTCCTTCGGTGATTGAAAATGACGCTGAGAATATTCGTTACCGGCCCGGCTGGAGTCGGGAAGACGACGCTCGTGGAGAGGGTCGCAAGGGAAGTTGACCGCTGGGGCTACCTCGTCGGCGGAATGATAACGACGGAAGTGAGGAGGGGTGGAAGGCGCGTCGGGTTCAGGATTACCGCCCTCGATACGGGAGAGGAGGGCACCCTCGCGAGCCTCCGCGGGACATCACACCTCCCGGGAGTTTCCTTTGGAAAGTACGTCGTCCACGTCGATGAGATAAACCGCGTCGGTGTTTCGGCGATAAAACGCGCCCTCGTTGAGGCAGACCTGATAGTTATAGACGAAATCGGCCCGATGGAGTACAAGAGCGACGAGTTCATCCGCGCCGTGGGGGAAGTCCTCAAGTCGGAGAAGCCCCTCTTGGCCGTTGTCCACAGAAAGATGGCCGACAAATTCCGGCCACTTGGAAAACTCCACACGCTGAGCACTGAGAACAGGAACAGCGCCTTCGCTGAGGTGCTCGATGAAGTTATGAAAGAACTGAAGGGAATCAGAGGTTGAGGCTGTCCTTGCAGCTCTCACATATCCATTTCTCGCCGCCTTCAATGTAGACCTTGTAGAGCGGGCCGTACTGGCCACAGACTTCACAGATGCCGTAGACCTCGGTCTCCTCGCTGGTCTCCTCCTCGCTCTCGTTACTGTACGCGTTGAGAGCAGCCAGGAGGTCTGCGGCCGTGACGAAGCCAAGGGGCTTTCCGAGCCTGGTGACGAGGAGCCTTCTAATGCCCTTGTCCATCATCTTATCGATGGCGTCCTGGATCTCGTAATCGTCCTCGATGGTTATCGGGTTCTTGGTCATGACCTCTTCGACCTTCACGTTCTTGGGGTCCTTCCCCTTTGCCACAACCTTGTCCAGTATGTCGCGGTCGGTTATTATTCCGACGATTTCATCGTCTTTAACAACTACAGCGCTCCCAACTTTGTTCTTTGAAAGGATTCTGGCGACTCTGTGGACGGTATCGTCCGGTTTGACAACCACGGCCTTTCTTTTAACCACTTGCCCCACGGCAATTCTCGGTGCCATTTTATCACCCCATCAGGGGGAGTTGGGACGGAAACTTAAAAAGCTTTCTTAAACCTACGCTTCATAAGGTACGAAACCAGGAGAAACGTTAAGATAAACGTAATAATGGCCAGTCCTGCCGAAACTGCCGTCGCATGGGCTCCAAGGCCCGGGCCGGGCACCGTGGAGTGAATCGCTTGGGTCGCGGGTTCTGTACTCGTATTCGTTGCAGAGGGGACGACAAATTTTTCGGATACCATCACCGAGGCGTTGTCGGCTGCGGACTCCGTGAGTGGTCCCGCCGTTGGGGCGAGCAAGTTCCGCACCGCGGCATAGACACCCGCCGCCGCCAGCCCGGCGAGGCTCAGGCTTATAACGTGCAGCTTTTCAAAGCCCGTGACGGCCTTCTTCTTCATCTTTGCAACCTTCTTGCGGGGTACGAGAAGTATAGGTCTGTCGGAGGCGCGGTAGAGCTTAACTTCCTGCAGTCGCTTTCCGTACTTCGTCCCGGCCACCTCTATGAGCCCTACTTTGAGCATCTTGTCTATGTGGTATGACACCGTGGAGATGGGAAGGTCCAGCTCCCTCGCTATTTCGCTTATTGACAGCTCCCGATCCTCAAGGAGATGCAGGATGGCTATCGCTTTGTCGTTCATCAGAATCTGAGCGAGCTCCTTGGCCCTCTCGTCGTGTATGTCTATAGTCTCATAGTCCAAACGGCGCCACCGGGGAAGAATACGGTGCGGGCATATTAAAGCTTTCCACAGCTTCAAGCCAGTTTGAAGCGTCAGAAGAGCCTAGGAATCTCGAAGGAAAATGAAAGGAAGTCAAATTCACGGCTTCTCGAGAACGATCTCAATGGTCGAGGTGTTGGCGGTCCTGCCGTCGGCAGTCGGGAGCTCCTCGGTGCCGATCCTGATCTCCTTGACCCTGACCTCTGGGAGGAACCTGTTCCTGACGATCTCGGCGACGTCAACGGCCCTGCTGATAGCCCTACCGCGAGCCTTAACGCTGACCTCCTTGGCGCCCTCGTTGAACTGGGTTATCACGGCGAGGACGTAGTTCATAACCGGCTTCTTTCCAATGTAGACGACGTGCTCCTCAGCCATTTCTGGCACCTCCGGAAGTTTTGTCATCAGCCTATCGCGGGCATAGGGTTAAATACTTTTCGGTTTATGTAGCTCTGGAACATCGGGCTTTCTGCATTTTTGATTGCATTAGTAGGTTTAGTGGAATGATGCCGATTAAACCCACATCTATTTAGCTTTGTTAAGTAAATCAAGTGGTAAAACCTATAAGGCTATGATACCATGCTAATTCGGTGGTTTACTTGAAAAGAATTATTGAGCTATTAATATCAGTTTTAATATTTGGGTCGGTAGTAAATCCGGCACTTGCCTTAGGGGAAGCAACGCAAGGGACAAACGCTGGACTCAAAACATATGAAATCGAAATTTACGGAGTTCCGGCGAGGGTAACCATAGCCGAGAACTCTCTACTGAAAACCCCTGAAGAGGTTAAAGCCTTCATTGAAAGCCACATCAGCAGAGAGGAATTTTTGAACGGTGTTGTTGTGGATGTTTCCGAAGTCTCCTCTTGGAATCCACCACAAAGCGAAATGACGAAAGAATACAGTATAAGCTCCCTAACTGAACCTGCCAGTATTGGCACGCTCTTTTCCGGTGTTCTTGAGGTTCTGTCTATAGGTTCTTTTGTCATCAGCGGGCCTTATGCGTTGCTTGCAATGGCGATAATAGCAGCTGCAATTACCGTTGTGTATGCAGTATACGGTGACGAAATCAGCGATGAAGTTCGTGAAAAGCTCGATAGTGCCTACCAGTATTTCTACAATTACATTGAAGATAGGAAGAAGGATGAAAAAACGATTCACATATATGAAAGAGAGTTTCACGGTGGTCTTCCGAAAAGAATCTA
>DRGF01000053.1 GCA_011050175.1 Thermococcus sp.
ATGAGCGTGGAGCTGCTCAAGAGGGACCTGAGGAACGTGATAAACTACTTTGGCCGGAAAGGCGTTGATGTTGATGATTTCGACGATAAGTTCCGTGAGCTGGTTGAAGTTTAAAGGGTGAGAGCATGGACGAGTTTGAGAGACTGCTGAAAAAGTATGAGCGCATAGACAAGGACGGCCGGCCCACCCGCGGCGACCGCGATGAGGAGATAACCTACGTCGCGGAGGGCGAGCAGGAAGAGTTCGTGAGGATACCCAAGGAGAGGGTAGCGGTCGTCATAGGGAGGAAGGGACAGACCAAGAGGGAGATAGAAAAGAGGACTGGAACGAAAATAGAAGTCGACAGTGAGACCGGGGAGGTCTTCATAACCTCCACCAAAGAGACCAGCGACCCGCTCGCCGTCTGGAAGGCGCGTGACGTGGTAATGGCTATAGGAAGGGGCTTCTCCCCGGAGAGGGCGTTCCGGCTCTTTAACGAGGGCGAGATCCTGGAGATTGTTAACCTGACCGACGTGATAATCGGCAACGACAAGAACGCGCTCCCCCGGGTCAGGGGAAGGATAATCGGCAGGAAAGGCAGGACAAGGGAGATAATCGAGGAAATGAGCGGTGCGGACGTGAGCGTTTACGGAAAGACCGTCGCGATAATCGGCAACCCGATTCAGGTCGAGGTTGCCAAGACCGCTATAGAGAAGCTCGCCAGGGGCTCCCCGCACGGTGTCGTTTACAAGTACCTCGAACGCAGAAAGAAGGACCTCGAACTTGAGAGCACCACCTACTACGAGGCCCTTGAAGGGGAGCCGGTGGATTTGGGAGAAGACCACGGCGACTATGAAGACGACGACTTTTGGGAGGACTGAATATGGCCGAGGCGAATCAGCTGTTTAAGGAGTTCAAGATTCAGAGCGTCAGCGAGTTCTTCAGGCGAAACGCGGCAATGCTGGGTTACACGGGTAAGGTGCGCTCCCTCACGACCATCGTTCACGAGGCCGTCACCAACTCCCTCGACGCCTGTGAAGAAGCCGGCATACTCCCGTACGTCCGCGTGGAGATAGAAGAACTCGGGACGGAGCACTACAAGGTCATACTCGAGGACAACGGGCCGGGAATCCCGGAGAAGTACATAACCCACGTCTTTGGTAAGATGCTCGCTGGAACCAAGGCCCACAGGAACATACAGAGCCGCGGGCAGCAGGGTATAGGTATATCCGGTGCTGTAATGTTCGCCCAGGTGACGAGCGGAAAGGCGACGCGCGTAATCACCTCGACCGGCGGCGATATAATCGAGGCCTGGGTCAAGATCGACGTTGACAAGAACGAGGGTAAGATAGTCAAGAAAGAGAAGCACCCGAACCCCAAGGGCTGGAGGGGCACGAGGATAGAACTCGAGGTCAAAAACGTCCGCTACATCCGCTCGAAGCAGGGTGTTTACTGGTACCTCAAGCTCACCGCCATAGCCAACCCCCACGCCCACATAGAGCTCATTGAGCCGGACGGAAAGCTCATAGTCTTCCCGCGCTCGAGTGATGAAATCCCGGAGCCCCCGGTGGAGATGAAGCCCCACCCGCGCGGCGTCCTCACCGACGACGTTTACAGGATGGCCAGGAGGACGAGGAGGAACACCGTCAGGCGCTTCCTCATCGGGGAGTTCTCGAGAATAAGCGACAAGAAGGTCGATGAGCTCATCGAGTACATAGCGGCGCTGAGGCTCATAAAGACGGAGGACGACAAGAACGTCCAGGAGCAGCTCTACGAGAGGCTCATGAACGGTGATGTGAAAGCCGTTCTCCGCTCCTTCAGGGGTTACACCAAGGTCGTCAAGCAGGTCGCCAAGATGATGGAGAAGCCGCCCGAGAAGCTCACCTGGCACGAGGCTGAGGAGATAGTCGAGGCGTTCAAGTATATGAAGTTCATGGCCCCGCCGACCCACGGCCTCAGGCCCATAGGGGAGGAGAACATCGAGAAGGGCCTCACCAACATCCTCAAGCCGGAGTTCGTCACGGCGGTCACGAGGCCGCCGAAGGTCTACAGCGGTGGTATTCCATTCCAGGTTGAGGTCGGTCTGGCCTACGGTGGAGAGATAGGGAGCGGCTTTGACCTTCTCCGCTACGCCAACCGCGTCCCGCTCCTCTTCGACGCAGGGTCCTGTGTAACGACTCAGGCGGCGCGCTCAATAGACTGGAAGAGGTATAAGGTTGACGACCTCGACAGGACGCCGCTCGTGCTCATGGTCAACGTCGTCTCCGTCCACGTCCCCTACACCGGCACAGGAAAGCAGAGCATAGCGAGCGTCGATGAGATACACGAGGAAATCAGGCTGGCGATAATGGATGCCGCCAGGAGGCTCAAATCATACCTCGGCGGCAAGCACAGACGCCTGTACCAGGTGAAGAGGAGGAAGACCTTTGAGAAGTACGTGCCCGAGATAGCCAGGGCGCTGAGTGTATTGACCGGCGAGCCCGAGGAAGAGGTTAGGGACTACTTCCTGAAGTTCATCGAGGAAAGGCTTGCCCAGAAGGAGGCCACCGTGGAGGAGGTGGCCGAGGAGGTGAGCGAGAATGCCTAAACCCAAGGCCATAAAGCGCGAGAGGCCCAAGGAGAAGTTCTCCTACGACCCCAGGAAGGTCCTCAGCAGGCTCGAAGAGTACGGAAGGAACGTGCTTGAAGCAATCAAGGCTGGCAAGAACCCCTACTTTGACATTCCGATGCGCGGTCTTAGCAACGTCTACTTCGACGAGAAGAGCAGGCTAATCAAGATGGGCGACAAGCTCTCAAGGCGCTACTTCCTCAACGTTGCCCACGCGAGAAAGTTCATGCAGACGCTCCTCGTAATGGCCTACGTCAAGAGGCTCGTAAGCGAGAACAAGCACGCGAGCCTTCGTGAAGCCTACTACGCCAACAAGCACACCATACCCGGAACGAAGGAGAACACCTTCGAAGACCAGCGCGAGAGCGACCCGATAATAGAGGACCTTGAGAGGATGCTCGGCGTTCTACGTGAGGAGATGCACATCACCGCGGACAGGCGCGGTTACATCTACGGCGACATAGTCATACGCGACGGCGAAGACGAGTTCAACGCGAGCAAGCTCGGAAGCGGTGGCTGGGCCGTCCCCGGAACCGTGGAGCACATCCAGTTCCCCGAGATAAATGTTGACTACGCCCTGGTCGTCGAGACAGCCGCTATGGCCGACCGTCTCATCGAGGAAAAGTTCCCGAAGAAAGAGAACGCCCTCATCATAGCCACCCAGGGACAGGCCTCGCGTGGCGTCAGGAGGCTCATCCACAGGCTCCACTACGAGGAGGGCCTGCCTATCATAGTCTTCACCGACGGTGACCCCTACGGTTGGTACATCTATTCCACCATAAAGCAGGGTTCGATAAACCTCGCCTACCTCAGCGACAAGCTCGCGACCCCCGAGGCGAAGTTCGTGGGCATGACCATGGACGACATAGAGCGCTACGGCCTCAAGAACGTCACGGAGAAGCTCAAGGGAATCCCTCCCAACAAGAAGGGCGGCCCGTCAGGGGACTACAAGCGCATCCTGGAGGAGATGGAGTACCCGTGGTTCCAGAACAAGGAATGGCAGAGACAGCTCAAGCTCGCCCTCAAGTGGGGAGTCAGGATTGAGCAGCAGGCCCTTGCCAACAAGAGCCTTGAGTTTGTCGCCAAGGAGTACCTCCCCGAAAAGATAAACAACGGTGATCTGTTGCCATGACGACGACTGAAGAGCTCGTCGCGCAGGTTAACAAGATACTGGACGATATTGGAATAGACATGGACGGGTTATTTGAGACTTTCGACATCCCGTCCATCTCTTACCGTTTGAAAGAGAACCTTTCCCTCCTCCAAGACCTTGAGGATGACTTATCGAGGCGCGTTGGTGAGGCAACCCCATCGGTTATGGGTATGGGCAAGAAGGACCGCGACCCCCACCTTCAGTGGATCTACAAGAAAAAGCGCAACAGGGTCCTCGCACTTGAAAGGCTCCGCGCGGCAATAACCGCCCACAAGATGGCCCTCGCACTCATATCGGCCAACTACACTTTCTTCCTCGGGAAGAAGCTGATGAGCATCGACGAGCTCACGAAGGAGAACGTCGAGCGCGTCAAGGCCGTCCCCAATCCAGTCCAGCTCGGCCGCGTTGAAGTCCTTCCATACCTGGCCTACTCCGGAGACGTCCTCCGTCTGCTCGCCAGAGAGAGCATTGAGGTCAGGGAGTCGTTCAAGCTCATCAAGGGCAAGCTCCGCGAGAAGGGAACCGTTAGAACCCACGGGCTCAGAATAGAGGTCGAGTACTGGGAGAACAACCGGCTGAAGAAGGACCGCATCAACCTGCCCACGGACGCCGACATAGAGGCCGAACTCCGCCAGAGGTACGGAAGGCGCTTCCGCTGGCGCGTTCTGAGCTTTGTCAAGACGATGGGAGTGCTCATAAACAACCACTACACAGTGGACAACCTGGCACTGGCGTACTCAATCCTCGACCCGCAAAACGGCGTCAAGAAGCTCGGCCTCGACCTCTTCAGGTACTACTTCCTGACATCAGAGACGGAGAGGGAAAGCCTTGGCCTGTACCCCAACATAAAGCTCTGCATCGACTGCCACTATTCGATCTTCGACCTCCCGTTCATGGATGAGCCCGACTTCAAGACGGGCTACGGCAGTATGTTCCTCATACGGAAGTGTGAGATGGAGAAGGCCCTCTCCGGAAGGAGGAGGGACATAGCAAACATTCCCAACCATCTCCTCGGTGGAGTGCTCCTCTACGGAATGAGCGAATATACCGAAGAAAAAGTCGCGGAGCTCCTTGGAATCAACGCCGACGAGCTGGTCGAGGCGATAAAGAAGTTCGTGATCTCGGGCCTGCACAAGAAGCTCTTCGCCGATACAAAGAAGTTCGAGAAGTTCATGCCCAAGAGCGACAAGGCCAAGCAGTTCCTGGCCCTCCTCCAGGGGTGAGGCCATGAGGGTGGAGATAAAAGCGCGCAACAACGCCGAACTGATAGCAAAGCTCAACGAGGCACTGAACGAGGAAGTCACCGAGGTCTACATCAACCTCCGCCCGTCAAAGGAGATACTCGTCAGGATACTCGAGCGCGCGCCGAACGTGCGTAAAATCTCCTGCCCGCCGAGCCTCTACCCCAAGGTGTCGAGGAGGGTCATCAATGCACTCGCCCAGATGGGCATAGACCTCGTCCCCGAGAGCTACCCCCGCGGAAGGCCGCGGAAATACGACGAGCGGACCATCCGCGAGGTTCAAGACCTCCTGAGGAAGGGTGTGCCTGCAAAGGAGGTAAGCGCCCGCACGGGCATCCCCCTTAGGACGGTCTATTACATCATGGAGCAGGCCGGTGTGAAACCCGGCCTCAAGGCCACCCGGCCGTCTTCTCACTAACGTTTTCTCCCGCTACATTTCTGAAACGAAACCAAGAATACTGGGAACTTCAGCTTCGTCATCGGAGAGACTGTTCTTGCCGCGGAGCAAGGGCAGGTACGGGCGGCTCGCGGAGTACCTAAAGCGAGGGTAGCTTTAAAAGGGGGCAGGTTTAGAGGCCTCCAAAGGAGAGGTGATGCTCATGCCGATATTCGAGACACAGGAGGAGACCCCGGAAATTAGAGAGCGCCTTCACCGCGTTGGAATAACGAACCTCAGGACTGTGGCGAAGATAAACTGGAAGGGAAAGGTGTACACCTTCCTCCCGCTCTTTGAGATAACCATAGACGTCCCGGAGGAAAAGAAGGGCATACATATGAGCAGGCTCGTGGAGAGCATAACCGAGGCGATGAGCGAGGCCGTTGAGGAGGAGGTAATGGAAGCCCACAGCTCGCTCGAAGAGCTCGGCAGGTGTGTTATAAACCGCCTTGAGGGGAAGCACCCACACAGGCGCGCGGAAGTGTGGATTAAGGCCCACCTCATAATCCCAAGGGAGACCCCGGCGAGCAAAAGAACCACCTACGAGCCCTACGACGTCGAGGTCGGCGTCATTAAGAATGAGGACGGCTCGTTTGAAAAAGTCCTCAGGGTTAAGGTCATCGGCAACACAGCCTGCCCGCACGCGATGGCCAACAACGACGGGAAGACGCACATACAGCGCGCCGTCGGCGAGCTTGAGGTGAGGGCCGGCTATGACGAGGAGATAGCGCTTGAAGAGATGATAGACGTCGTGGAGAGCTCCTTCAGCCACCCGACCTACACGCTCCTCAAGACGGTGGACGAGAACGCCGTCGTCCAAGGCATGTACAGGAACCCGAAGTTCGTCGAGGACGTCGCGAGGGAGATATTCGCGAAGGCAAAGGAGCGCTTCAACGGGAAAATCCACGTGCGCGTCATAAGCAACGAGAGCATCCACAAGCACGACGTCATAGCGGAGACGTGGAGCTGACGGGCTTTTCTGTTCTTCTCTTCCTATCTTACTTACTGCGGCAGGTTCTTGCAGAATTAGTGAATGGGTACATCTTAATATACCATAGAGACTAACTCCCCATCGGGGAGACGACATGAAGCTTATCCACGACCCCATTCACGGTCACATCGAGCTTGATGACTTCGCCCTGAGGCTCGTTGATACCCCCGAGTTCCAGAGGCTGAGACGGATAACCCAGCTCGGGCTGGCGTACCTTGCGTACCCGTCGGCGAGGCACACCCGCTTCGAGCACTCGCTGGGGACGTTCTACCTGGCTAAGAGGATAGCCAGATACAACCCCGAAATCGAGGATGGTGCGGTCTACGCGGCCCTTCTTCACGACCTTGGACACTATCCATTCTCACACACCCTCGAGGGGCTTTATCCGCGCCACGAGGAGAACACGAGACGGATTCTGAAGGAGGGCGAAATCCGGGACGTCATAGAGGAGCGATATTCCCTCAAGGAGTTCCTGGGCTTTCTAAAGCACCCGATAGTGAGCGGGGACATCGACGCCGACAGGATGGACTACCTCGTGCGCGACGCGTACTACACCGGCGTTGCCTATGGCTTGGTTGACCTCGACAGGCTGGTGAGAAACCTCCGCTACGACGGGGAAAGGCTCGTGATAGGGCAGAAGGGGGTAATGGCCGCCCAGTCGCTGCTCCTCGCTAGGAGCATGATGTACCCGACCGTCTACCAGCACCACGTCTCC
>DRGF01000033.1 GCA_011050175.1 Thermococcus sp.
AAAAATGCTTCTGGAGGTGCTTGAAATGCGGGAGATAGTGGAGAAGGTTAGGGAGAAGACGAGCATCCCGGTTTATGAGAGGACCATCGAAAACGTTCTTGGTGCCATCCAGGCGAGCGGGGACGTCTGGAGGATAGTTGACCTCAGCGAGGAGCCGCTTCCGCTCGTTGTTGCCGTTGTTACCGCCCTCCACGAGATGGGTTACGTTGCCTTTGACGGTTCAAACGTCGTCCTTACCCAGAGCGGGAAGAAGCTGGTGGAGAAGTATGGAATTGGTCCAAGGAGGGACTACACCTGCGCCCACTGCCAGGGCAAGACCGTCGAGCTTTCAGCCTTCAGCGACCTCCTTGAGCAGTTCAAGGAGATAGTCAAGGACCGCCCGCAGCCCAAGCACGACTTCGACCAGGCCTACGTTACGCCCGAAACCACCGTGGCGAGGATTGCCCTTATGCACACGAGGGGCGACCTTGAGAACAAAGAGGTCTTTGTCCTGGGCGATGACGACCTCACCAGCATAGCACTGATGCTCTCAGGCCTTCCGAAGAGGATTGCTGTCCTCGACATAGACGAGCGCCTTGTCAAGTTCATCGAAAAGACCGCAGACGAGCTTGGCTACGACAACATCGAGATGTTCACCTTCGACCTCCGCGAGCCCCTCCCTGACTACGCGCTCCACAAGTTCGACACCTTCATCACCGACCCGCCCGAGACCGTTGACGCCATAAGGGCCTTCGTCGGCAGGGGCATAGCGACCCTCAAGGGCCCGGGCTGCGCCGGCTACTTTGGCATAACGAGGAGGGAGAGCTCCCTCGACAAGTGGCGCGACATTCAGAGGCTCCTCCTCAACGAGTTCGGCGTCGTCATAACCGACATCATCAGGAACTTCAACGAGTACGTCAACTGGGGCTACGAGGAGGAGACCCGCGCCTGGAAGCTCCTCCCGGTCAAGGTCAAGCCGTCCTACAACTGGTACAAGAGCTACATGTTCAGAATTCAGACGCTTGAGGGCTCAAAGGGCTTCGAGGACAGGATTACGGTTGGCGATGAGCTCTACAACGACGAGGAAGCCTCGACCACATGAGGGCTAAAACATCTTGAAATGTACCCGTAGCAAATTTGGCCGGATTTCCGGCCTCCACTCTCTTATTCTCTACGGCTCGCTGGTTAGGGTGATTTTTGAGGGACTTTAAACGCTTTTTTAGAAACCAGAAATGCTCGTATTTCCGCTGAAGTAGTCGAGTGAAGAAGCCTTAGAAATCGTTGTAAAACTGGTGTGGTGCGGTGGCCGGGATTTGAACCCGGGTCACCGGCTTGGAAGGCCGGTGTCCTAGACCAGGCTAGACTACCACCGCATTGAGAGAAAGTGGTGGGGCGAGGGGGATTTGAACCCCCGACACCCGGATCTTCAGTCCGGCGCTCTCCCAGGCTGAGCTACCGCCCCACGCCCAAAGATATGGGGCAGGTAGAGATTTATAAATCTTGCGGTGGGGAGACGACGCTACCTCTCGTTGGGAGATTCAGGTTTCAGGGCTCACTTTCTGAAAAGAACTTTTAACTCACTTTTATACATACCCCAGTTCAGCCCGAGGTGGATTATTATCAGCGCGTTCATCAGCGGCCCTAAGACGTTTCTGATGTTAAAGAGCTGATTCTTATCCATACCAAGGAATGGATGGCCGGTTTTGGTCGTGTAGAGCACTCCCACCGTGACAAACAGAACGCCAAGGAATACCACAAGCAGAACCGTTGAGAGGATGGCCCGTGCCTTCACGATGTTCATTTTTTTTCACCCCTTGGGATATACTTCACTTTATATTAAAAATGTTTGGAAAGAACAAAAACACTGTTCAAATCTTCGGCTCAACAGCGTAGACCGTCCTGTCCTCTCCTATGGCCTCAATAAGGCCGCGGTGGCGCCTTACGCAGCTCTCGCACTCGCCGCAGTGTATCGGCTTGCCGTCCTCCGTGAAGTCCTTGGGCATGTAGCAGGAGTTTGAGTACTCATACTTCGCACCCAGTCCCTTCAGGAGCTTCGCAATGCCCTTCTTGTCGAGGTCTATGAGCGGGGCCACCACTTTAACATCTGCCATCGCCCCGTACTTCAGCATCTCGTTCATCCTCTCGACGAACTCGGGCGTGTTGTCAGGGAAGGTGGCCCCTTCCTCCGCGTTAAAGCCTACCACTATATCTCCTCCACCGAGGGCATCGAGAAGCGAAGCGGCAACGCTTATCAGGACGAGATTCCTAGCAGGAACCCAGACGCTCTTTGCGGTTTCCCGTGCAACGTTCTCGTCCTCAAGCTCCTCGGCGCTCACCCTCGGGGTCTCTCCCCCAACGAGGGTCGTTCCCCTCAGCTTTGAAAACTCCTCAAGGAAGTCCAGCTGCACTATCTTCAGCGGAACGCCCAGCTCCTTCGAGAAGAACTCTGCGACCCTGTTCATGACGCGCTCTTCGTTGCTTCCGTAGTTAACGGTGAGCATTATGACCTCGTCGTAGTTCTTCTTCGCCCAGTGTAGGCAGGCCGTGGAATCAAGCCCGCCGGAGAACAAAACTACCGCTCGCTTCATGTTATCACCACCAGATTAAGGAGAAAGGAGAGTTAAAAATCTACTCCAGCGCCAGTCCAACTATCTCTTCAATGCTCTCAAAGCCCTCCTCCTCAAGGTATCTCGCTATTCCTTCGTTTATCTCCCTGAAGACCTTCCACCCGCGGAGCGAGACGGCGGTTCCGATCTGCAGTGCCGAGGCTCCGGCGAGGAGGAACTCCACCGCGTCCTGCCACGTGGTTATGCCGCCTATTCCAATGACCGGGATTTCAAGCGTCCTCGCGAGGTCGTAGACTGCCCTCAATGCGACCGGCTTCACACCGGGGCCCGAGTAGCCCCCGACGCGGTTGCTCAGTACAGGCCTCCTGGCGTAGACGTCTATGGCTATGGCCTTCAGCGTGTTTATGGCCGAGACTGCATCGGCACCGGCCTTCTCTGCGGCCAGGCCGAGCTTCGTGATGTCGTCTGTGTTAGGCGTCAGCTTCGCGATTACCGGCCTGTCGGTGGCGTCATTAACGGCTTTCACCACCTCGTAGACGTTCTCCGGTCTCTGACCTATCTCCATGCCGTAGCCCTTCGCGTGGGGGCAGCTGAGGTTAAGCTCGAAGGCATCGGCAACATCACTCAGCTTCTCGGCCAGGAAGGCGAACTCCTCCGGCGTTCCTCCGAATATCGAGACTATCAGCGGGAAGTCGAAGGTATAGCCCTCGACCATCTCTAGAAAGCCCTTCCACCCTGGGTTTGGGAGCCCCATCGCGTTTATCAGGCCGTAGGGGAGCTCGACGATGGTGGGGTTGTCGTAGCCTTTTCTCGGCTCGATTCCTATTGACTTGGTAACGACCCCACCGGCGCCTTCCTCGTGGGCGCGTATCCACTGCTCGGGAACCTTGTCATTGATTCCAGATGCCAGAATTAGAGGGTTCTCGAAGCGTATTCCAAAAAGCTTGACCTCAAGGCTCACCATGTTGACACCTCGGAGGCAAAAGACGGTACTGGACTATTAAGGTTTTGCATTCTTTAAGCACATTGGTGCCCCCATATCTAGAATTGCCGTTAGTGGCGGTGGGCGCGCCCGGGGGTGGGAACCCTCCACCGTTCCCTTCCACCGGGGCTCGCTCACCCCCGCTACCCCACGAGCGCCGAACGTCCCGCCTACCGCTGCTCCCTTCCGGGCCTGGCGGGGTTCGGCGGGCAAAGGGCGTTAATCCGGCCCTCCAGCCGGACCCCGCCCACCGCCGGCCCCGTGGGACGAGGGATCACCGTTGTGCCCCGGCTTCCGGGAACGGCTTTGGGAACCGCCCCCCGGGCTTCGGCCCCGGCATATCGACGGTTTCCGGTTACAGGGGACGCCGAACCCCCCGGCCTAGCCCGCCGCCAGCTAACTTATCCGCCGCCAGATATATAAAGCTTTGGTAGACGGGGGCCCCAATAACCAAAGGTTGCCCACCATTGGGTTGAAAAATTTTCATAAATTCATGAACGAATAAGTGCATGGGTGATATGTCGTGCGCTTAACTGAACATCCTGTTCTGCGTTTTGATCGCGGCAAGGAGGTTACAATATATTTTAGGGGCCAGCCAGTCAAGGCGTACGAAGGGGAAACCATCGCGACGGCACTGCACGCCGCGGGGATAAGGGTTCTCAACTATTCCGCCAACGAGAAACGTCCGAGGGGCCTCTTCTGTGCAATAGGCAAGTGCTCCTCCTGCCTGATGGTCGTCAACGGGGTTCCCAACGTCAGGACGTGCATAACCCTTGTTGAGGACGGCATGACCGTAGAGCCTCAGCACGGAAAGGCCAAACTGCCAAAGGGCGCAAAGCCCCCTGAGTTCAAGAATGCAAAGGTCGTAAAGGCTGACATCGTGGTGATCGGCGGTGGGCCCGCGGGCCTGATGGCGGCCATCCACGCGGCCGATGCCGGAGCCAGAGTCGTTCTTCTCGACGAGAACCCCATGCTTGGCGGCCAGCTCGTCAAGCAGACTCACAAGTTCTTCGGGAAGAGGGAGCAGTTTGCGGGAGTCAGGGGCGTGGAAATAGCGAAAATCCTTGAAGATGAAGCCCGGAGGAGGGAGAACGTCGAGATATTCCTTGAGACTTCTGCAGTCGGCATCTTCCAGGAGGGCGACGAGAAGCTCGTTCTGGCCGTAAGGGACAACCGCGAGCTGATTGAGTTCAGAGGGAGGGCGGTTATCGTTGCCACCGGCGCCATGGAGAAGATGATCCCCTTTGAAAACAACGACCTGCCGGGAATCTACGGCGCTGGTGCGATTCAGACCCTCATGAACACCTACGGCGTCAAGCCCGGCGACAGGGTTCTAATAGTTGGAGCCGGAAACGTGGGGCTTATTCTCGCTTACCAGCTCCTTCAGGCCGGCGTTGAGGTCAAGGCCATAGTGGAGGCCATGCCCAAGATCGGCGGCTACTTCGTCCATGCCGCCAAGGTCAGGCGCCTAGGGATTCCGATACTTACGGGGCACACAATCCTGCGCGCTGAGGGCAGGGAAAAGGTCGAACGAGCCGTTGTGGCCCAGTTAGACGAGAACTGGAGGCCAATCCCCGGAACCGAGAAGGTCTTCGAGGTCGATGTCATAGCCCTCGCCGTGGGCCTGAGGCCCAGCATCGAGCTCCTCCACCAGGCAGGGTGTCAAATAAAGTTCGTCCGCGAGCTCAGCGGCCACGTGGCCGTTCGCGACGAGTGGATGGAGACCACAGTGAGGGGAATATTCGTTGCCGGCGATTCTGCAGGGATAGAGGAGGCCACCACCGCCATGCTCGAAGGGAAGGTGGCGGGCATAGCCGCCGCCCTGAGGCTCGGCATAGCGGACGAGGATTGGCTCAAGGAGATGGAGAAGGCTCAGAAAGACCTCCTGGAGTTCCGCTCCGGGCCGTTCGGCAGGCACGTGCTCGAGGGCATAAAGAAGGCCCTCGCAGGGGGTGTTTCCGGTGAGTGAGATTCCCGCTTACCTCAGAAACGGCTACATAACGCCGGAGGAACTCTTTAAGATAATCCCAAAGCCGAGCGAGGAGAGGCTGAGGGCAAAACCCGTCGCCGTTCCGGAGTGCCCTCAGGAGATACCCTGCGCCCCGTGCAGGGAGATATGCCCCAGCGGAGCCATAAGCATGCCAACTCCAAACGACCTGCCAATGGTTGACTACGAAAAGTGTATCGGCTGCTCCCTCTGCGTCCAGATATGCCCCGGCCTGGCCTTCTTCATGGTGCACTACGTCGGCGACAGGGCGAGAATAACGATGCCCTACGAACTTCTCCCCGTGCCGGAGAGGGGAGAGGAAGTCGTTCTCCTTAACCGCGTCGGGGAACCCGTCGGCAGGGGCAAAGTCATCACGGTAGTCCCCAGGGAGAAGAGCAAGGGGGATACACCGATCATCACGGTCGAGGTGCCGATCGAGCTCGCCTGGGAGGTAAGGGCCGTTAAGGTCGAGAGGGGTGAGTGATATGGGAAAGAAAATCGTCTGCCGCTGTAACGATGTCACAGTTGAGGATGTGGAGGCACTCATCGATTCCGGCGTTACCGACATCGAGGAGCTCAAGAGGCTCCTCCGCATAGGGATGGGCCCCTGCCAGGGGAGGACGTGCGTCCCGATAGTCCTCGGCATACTGGCCAGGAAGACAGGAAGGAGGCAGGAGGAGATACCGCTTCCGAAGGCAAGGGTTCCGATTCGGCCCGTTCGCGTAGAGGTCATAGTGGGTGGTGACGATGAGTAAAATAGCGGTCATCGGCGGCGGGATAACGGGCGTTGCCACCGCCTACGAGCTGGCGAAGCTCGGCGAGGAGGTCATTCTCTTCGAGAAGAACTACTTCGGCTCGGGTTCTACCTTCCGCTGTGCAACCGGAATCCGCGCCCAGTTCACGGATGAGGCCAACATCAGGCTCATGAAGTACTCCGTCGAGCGGTGGGAGAAGCTTGAGGAGGAGCTCGGCTTCGATGTAAACTTCAAGCAGACGGGCTACCTGTTCCTCGCCACGAGCGAGGAGGAAGTCGAGGCCTTTAAGAACAACATAAAGCTCCAGAACCACTTTGGTGTCCCCACGAGGCTCATCGACATGGACGAGGCGAGGGAAATAGTGCCCATCCTCAACACTGAGCCCTTCTTGGCTGGGGCTTGGAACCCTAAGGACGGCAAGGCGAACCCCTTCAAGACGCTCTTCGCCTACCTCTTTAAGGCCAAGGAGCTCGGCGTCGATGCGAGGGAGCACACGGAGGTAATCGGCTTCGAGCGGGAGGGGGACGAGATAACCGCCGTCAAATTCAGGAGCAACGGAAAGGTCGAGAGCGTTAAGGTGGATGCCGTCCTGAACGCGGCCAACTCGTGGGCACCGTTCGTCAACGAGATGGCCGGCCTAAAGCGCGACCTCGTTCCCATCACCGCGTACAAGCACCAGCTTGTCAAGACCGAGCCGCTGGAGCCCGGACAGGCCGAGCCCCTGGTCTGCCCGCCGGCCTGGGACGACGCATACATAATCCAGGACGGT
>DRGF01000101.1 GCA_011050175.1 Thermococcus sp.
AAGCTGTCCGCTCCCGAGACCATGAGGCTGGCGCAGGATCTGTTCGAGGCCGGTCTCTGTGTTACTCCAGATACAATAGTGAGTCTAGCCGACGGAAGACTGGTAAAAATTGAAGATGCCGTTAGGGAAAGAGAGAGAAACCTCTTGGCGGTGAACGGGCTAAGGGCTAAAAGCGCTGAAGCAACGAGATTCTGGGAGATTGACTGGAACGGCCCGCTCAAGGTTGTGAAGCTTAAGAACGGCCACGAGATAAAGGCAACCCCTGACCATGGACTTCTCGTAATCCGCAATGGAAAGCTCGGCTGGGTTTCTGCAAAGAACATAAAACCCGGAGATTACATTGCCTTCGCCTACAATACCGGACATGCTGGAAACCGAGAGTACACCCTCCTGGGAATGCTTGTTGAACTGGGGATAACCGACGTGATGGTCGAGTTTAATGAGAAGTACTTCAATTCAAAAATCGCACCTCTCATTAAAGAAAGAATAAAGACCAGCACAAAGTACAAGTACCTCCGCAACCACGTGGTTCCGCTGGAAAAACTTCTTGAATGGGAAGTTAGCGACTTCGAGGACTATGTGGTTTCCCTTTATCGCCAGAGAGCAGGAAGCAAGAGAATTCCCAACTTCACGCTCGATGAAAACTTCTGGTACGTCTTTGGCTTAGTCCTCGGAGACGGAACGCTCAGGAATAGCAAAGTTCTGATCTCTCAGACACCGCTCAAGCAGGTTAAGGGCATCCTTGAGGAGACGTTCCCGTTCCTTCATGTGTTCGAGACAACAAACCAGGTTGGGTTTTCCAACTCAATACTTGCAGAGCTGTTTAGACGCCTCGGAGCCCGCTCAGGTGAATTCCACCCAATAATTTTTACAATTCCTGAAAAGATGCTCAACGCCATTATTGCCGGATACTTTGACACCGACGGGACCTTCTCCCTGCTCCACGACAGGAAGGGAGTCAATCTCAGGGCGATTCTGGCCTCAAAGCGCGGGGATGTTCTCAAAAGACTCAGCGTGTACCTTTACCAGATTGGCATTCTGAACTATCTTAAGCGGGATAAGAGAACGGGTGTCTGGGACTTGATAATAAGCAACCGCAGCCTAGGGGCTTTCAAAGAAAAAATCTATCCCTATCTCAGAATTAGGAGAAAGCAGTTTGAGGAGGCCTATCAGGCTTACAGGGCAACGAGAAAGCCCCTCGAATCCGACCTGATTCCGGTTGGGGATCTCATCAAGGGACTGACGTTTCCGAAGGGTGCAAAGGCCGAACTTCTCAGGAGGGAGGGCATTGATGTCTGGAACTGGCTGAAGAAGCCCCTCTCCGTTCCAAGGAATAAGCTCGTTAAGGTTCTTGAATACGCTGAGAAGGGTGAGATTACGGATTATCTTCGCTCCCTCGCTGAGGCCAACGTGACATGGGTTAAGGTCATTGACGTTACCGAGGAGCACTACACCGGAAAGCTCTACGACTTCACCACAACAACTGAGAACTTCATTGCAAATGGTGCGGTGTCTCATAACTGTACCTACCACCGCACAGACTCCACTCACGTCAGCAACACGGGAATAGAGATCGCTAAGGAGTACATCACCCAGGAACTCGGCGAGGAGTACTTTAAACCGCGCCCCTGGGGTGAGGAGGGAACCCACGAGGCCATAAGGCCGACGAGGCCCATCGATACCGGCCGCTTGATGCAGCTCATCCGTGACGGCATAATCCAGCTTCCGAAGAACCTCACCCGCAACCACTACAGGCTCTACGATATGATCTTCAGGCGCTTCATGACGAGCCAGATGAAGCCTGCGAAGGTTCTCTATGAGAGGGTGGTAATCGACGCGCAGGTCGGAAAGGCAGAGCTTGAGGGTTATGTGGAGGTAATCGAGGACGGCTGGACCAAACTGAGGAGCCCGCCCTTCAGGCAGCTCCCGCGGCTTGAGAAGGGAGCGAAGCTAAAGGTAGTTGAGGCGAAGAAATGGAAGGCCCCGAAAGTTTCTCTCTACACCCAGGGGGACATAATAGCCCTCATGAAGGAAAGGAAGATAGGCAGGCCCTCTACCTATGCCAAGATAGTGGAGACGCTGATACGGCGCTACTACGTCATTGAGACCCGCGGCAGAAAGAAGCTCGTGCCGACGGAGCAGGGCATCAAGGTGTACCACTATCTCATAAGTAAATATAGGGAGCTTGTCAACGAAGAGAAAACCAGGGAGCTTGAAGCGGTGATGGACCTCATTGAGGAAAACAAGGCCGACTACCATGAGGTTCTTGCGACCCTATATCGCGAGATAAGAGAATACCTCCGCACTGGAAAAGCGAATGCAATTTAATCTTTGTCTGCTGTTACTTTTTTTGTTTTTTGGGATTAATATATTCTCAGCACGGTTGTTGTTTGTATAGTATAATAACATTATGTCCCATTTTCATTTTTCTAAAAATACTCGTTTGAACATGATGTTTCAATCTCAACTTTTGCCACTGAGTAAAACCAAAAATTTTAAAATTAAAATCCCAATGGAGTAATGAGTTTGCATATACGCGCAACGACAATAATATCCGGGGAGGTCATCCCTGGATAATTTTCGGAACATAATCAAAGACACTAACGACATTTGGAAAAAACTTATATGCCGTGGATTCCAAATATTAATATAAAAATGAGGTGGTGGTAAGAATGGTTAAGGACAGGATGGTTGAACTCCTTCAGGAGCACTTTGAGTTGAACCTCTACGAGGCCAGAGCGTACGTGGCATTAGTCGGTTTTGGAGTTCTCACTCCTGCCGAGCTTGCCAGCGTCTCGGAGGTTCCTGCGCCGAGGACCTACGACGTCCTCAGGAGCCTTGAGAAGAAGGGCTTTGCCATAAGCCAGCCCGGCAAGGTCAACAAGTACAGGCCGGTTCACCCGGAGAACATCCTCGAGAAGTTCATCGAGGAGTGGCAGGAGCGCGTCAAGGAGGAGCTTGAGGCCAAGAAGAAGGCGAAGGAGGAGCTCCTTGAGCTCATGAGCCCGCTCATTGAGACGGAGATTCCGAAGTACGGCGTCGAGCGCGTCTGGGTCGTTAGGGGAATCAGGAACGCCACCCTCAAGACCAAGGAGATGTTCAAGGAGGTTAAGGAGCAGATACTCCTCGCCGACGACGGCTACATCGCCATCAACCTCGAGAGCGACCTCATAAAAGCCATCGACAGCGGCGCCAAGGCCAAGATACTCGTCACCGAGAACGTTTACAACAGGCTTAAGACCTCTAAGATACTCGACTACTACAAGGACGGCAAGCTTGAGCTCGGGGTTCTCGACAAGATTGAGCTCCCGATGCTCATCTGCGACGACGAGGTCTTCTTCGCCCTCGAGGACATGGCTGCCCGCTACTTCAACTACGAGACCCAGATATGGATCAAGGACTTCCGCGTCAAGGCCCTCTTTGAGGCCAAGTTCAACGAGTACTGGGAGCAGGCCAAGAAGGTCTGATGTCCTTTTCTTTTCTGATTTTCTGGGATATTAAAATGGAGAGAATTAAAGACTAGCGCCTTCTTGATATCAGAGGAACCAACGCGAGTAGGCCAATCAAGCCAGGTCCGCAGATACTTGTTTCGGTGTTCCCCGTGTTGGTCGTTGTTTCCGTTTTGTTTGGCCGCGTCTCTGTTGTTGGAGAAGTAAGGTTAGCTTCAGCGGGCGTGTCAGTTGAGGTGTTCGCGCTTGTTTTCTCGCAGACTGTTATGTTGACGATTTTAACGTCATCTGGAAACCATAAACCCTGTACAAGTCCCAGGGGGTTGTCGGTTGTGTTAACGTAGATGAGGGTTATATTTCTCGCGACATTATCCTTTTTAAGCGTGAAATAAACCGGAAAAAGACCCGAATCTGGAATGGTGGGGGGCACGGGAGACCACTTGCTGGCGTTTTGGTTCAGAGCAATAAACATATCACTAACGTTCGTGTAGCTCCACTCACCGGGGCCGGGTGACTGAAGTTCTATCTTCCAGCCGTTTATCTCGTCTCTAGCTTCTCCCTTTGGAACGTAGAACCAGCTAACGTTCACCGGCTCAATGCAGAAGTCCCTGGTATCGAGCCTGTAAATCTTGTCCACCTGTGTTGAGCAGTCCGGTGAGTAGTAACTAACCTCCAAGTACCAGCCCCCGTTTGTGAACGTCGCCCCCTTGTAGTCCACATAAGGGGCTTTAAACAGGGAAGTGAAGTTAAGGAGGTACAACTGAGAGCCATTGAAGTGAAGGAGAAACTGATGGCCACCGAAAACCGCCGGCCAGCAGGAGGTCATACCACAGTCAAGGCCCCACTGAAGGACTTCCAGATGGATTAGGGACTCGGTTCCGTTTGAGAGAACCGAGTATTTTACCTCGTATAGTGGGCCGGGTTCTCTCACGTAGTGAACCGCGGAAACGGGAACTGTGAGGAAAAGAAGAATGAGGGTGGGAATCACCAGTCGGGACATTTTGATCTCCACCTCTTTGGGGTTTTTCTTGGGAGCAAACCCACGAATGCAAGAAGAACAATGAACCCTGGTCCGCAGATGCCACTTTTGGTTTCTTTTGTGTTGTTTGGTGTTTTCATGGTATTTGATGAGATTGTTGTTCTGTTGGGGACGGTACTAGTCTCAGCGGCCGTGCTGGTGGACGTAGTCACGTTCGCTTTCTCGCAGGCGGTCACGTTGGCTATCTTAATGCTGTCCGGGAACCAGTAGCCTGGAACGGGGGTGTTCGGCGGGACGAAGTCGTTCCTTGTAACGTTCATATTAAGGTAAACGAGGGTGATGTTCTTCACGTGACTCTCCTTTTTGAGAATGAAATAAACCGGAAAAAGGCTCGAATTAACGACTTCAGTTGGGCCAGGAGACCACCTCAGTGCGTTATCGCTCATCGTGACCCACACGTCGCTCATGTTCGCATAGTCCCATTTTTGAAAGCTCAGGGACTGAAGCTCAATCCGCCAGCCGTTTATCTTGTTGCTGATTTTCCCCATTGGAAGCTCGGACCAGCTAACATTAACGGGTTCAATGCACAGGTTTTCTGAATCGAAAATGTAGACACCGCGGATATGAGTCATCGGGGGGCGGAACGTGAGATCCAGGTACCAGCTTCCGTTTATGAAGCGCGCACCGTTAAGAGAATGGTCGAGGGGGGTGCAGTGGTAGAGGGCCTCGAACCTGTCAAGGAGCGTGCTGTAGTTCGGATAAAGGGCTCTAAATGCTGGCGTGAGGTTTAGAAGGTATAGCTGAGAGCCATTGAAGTAGAGCAGATGCTCTTCTCCCCCAATAACCTCCCCCGTGGCCGCATTGGCGCAGTCTATTCCCGAAAGTGGAGGGCAGTATGGCTCGTAAGTGAGGATTAGGAGGGGAATAAAAGCCTCGCTTCCGTTGGATATGACGGAGTACTGAACGTTGTAGACAGAACCGCCCGATCCAGCTGAAACCACGGCCTTGGATAAGAGTGTGAGAGCGAAAAACAGGGTGATGGCTGCTCTAAACGTACGGTTCATTGAGTTCCCTCCGGCAGCGTTCTTGGAGTACGTCTATCACTTTGAGGTCAGTGCTGAAGTAGTAGGCTAGGTCCGATGGTTTCCATCCTGTATCGTGTAATGCTCTCATATAATCCAAGACGCAGTTTGTTGATTTCTTATACATAAAAGCCTTTTTGGATTTCTACTTGTTAAAACTGCAACATAACGATTCAAAAACAAAAGAGTAAAAACGGATTACTCATACTCATTCAGGTACGAAGTCAAACGTACTTGAACTCTTCTTCAAGCTCGTTTTTCTCCTTCAGCTTCCAGTAGAGCTTGCCGTCCTTCTGGTAGCTCTCGACCTTACCCTGCTCAACGAAGCGGAGCAGGTAGCGCCTCACTTCCATCTTTGAGAGTTTTGTGGTCTCTGCTATTTCATCGATGGTTTTGGGACCATCTTCAAGGGCCTTCAGAACCCTTACATTCTTCATTCTCCTCCCTCCAGTTTCCGGTATCTTTCCAACAGTTCTATTATCTTCTCCATTGCCCTTAAGTGTTTCTCAAGCTCGTCTATGTCATCGGGGAGGGAGTTTGCCAGTTCGTTCAGCTTCTCCAGGAGGCGCTCCTCGACACCCTTCATTTCGGCTTGCATCTGCTTTTTCCTGTGCTCGCAGACCGGGCAGAAAACCCTCCCATCCTTCTCGAAGAGCGGGGAACCACATTTGGGGCAGTGTCTGTCGAGCATCCTTGCTCCCGAGAGCATCAGTGGCATAATAACGGTTCGCATTTCTTCCTCGGTGGGGCCCCTCAGCGCCATTCAATCACCCCATAAGGAGCTGGAACACCTCGACGAAGGCCTTCTTTCCGAGCCTTGAGCGCCTTATCCTGTCAGATACTTCTGCAATATCAAAAGCCGTTATCTTGAATTTCTTTTTAACCTCTTCCAGAAGCTCCAGGAGTTCATCCAAGGTTAGTTCGCCGTGCTGGAAGCGGGCGATTTTGTACTCAGGCCGGAGGACGTCCATGTCTACGGTTAGGTAAATCTCATCTCCGAGGTACTTACCAGCCTCGTCGAGTATCTCGAGCAGGTCGTTTGTCTGCAGGTTTTTGTAGGCCCTCCACTTCCCACGGACTTTTCTGCTCCTCAGGAGGGCGGGGAATATCTTGACGCGCCGCGTCCAGAGCTGCGTCCGCTCGGTGGTTGGTATCATGAGCACAGGGGCAAGGACGACGGCCCTGTTTACGAGGCGCTCTTCGAGGGCGTAAGCGAGCCACGAGCCGTGGTCAAGGTAGTCGTGCATCAGGTCGGTGTGGGCATCGACGCTGATGAGCGAAGGGGGTCTGAGCTTCTCAACTATCCCGTAGGTAGCGAGGTGCTCTCCTATTATGTAAGCCCTGTCCTTAGGAATCCTCTCTGGCAGGAGCTCGACCCTGCTCGATTCAACTATCATGTAATCATCGATGAGTTTGTTCCTTTTGAGGAGTTGAAGAACGTAGAGAACGCCGTCGCGGTTGGGCTTCTCACCGAAGGGAATGAAC
>DRGF01000098.1 GCA_011050175.1 Thermococcus sp.
CACCTCGCCGATGCCCTTTCCGAGAAGCTCTTTGACGCGGACTATGTGGAGCGGAACCCCTAAGGCCTCGCACTGCTTCCTGGCGTACTCCTCGCTCTTCTCCGAGTACTCACCTATTCCCAGGTTGATGTGGAGGCACTCGATATCGTAGCCGAGCTTTTTGAAGACGTGGGCTGTGACGGCCGAGTCCTTTCCGCCGCTCACAACGACCAGAATCCTCTCACCGGGCTTTATCAGCTTGTAACGCTCTATCGTCCGCCGGACTTTTTTCTCGAAGTATTCCTTGAAGTGCTCCTCGCAGAGGTACATCTTCGGGTAGTGGAGCTTGATAAACGCCGGTTTCTCGCAGAACTTGCACCTCATGGGCATTTCTCTCACCTCTACAGCCCTTGCTTGCGCAAGCGCTGGCGGAAATCTTCTAACTCTTGAACCTGCATCTCCCCGATAAAGTGCCTCTTTATTTGCTTTTTGTCTCTGTTCGCCCGTGAAATGCGCCCTTCGGGCGCGAAATGAATGCGAACTCCTCTAAACGGCCGATTTTTTGTACGCACAGCGCTTAATAGCCTCATATTTTCACCTTAAAAGGAAAACGAAAGGACAGTTAAAAACTTACTTCTTTGGCTCAAGGGACTCTATCTCCGCCTTCCAGTTGCCCGGCTTCCTGAAGTCCCTCTCCGTGTAGAGGCCCTCCTTCTTGAGTACTCCCCTCGCGGCGAGCAGGCCCGTGGCCGCGGCATTGACGATGTCCCTGCTCAGTCCTGCGCCGTCTCCAGCGGCGAAGATGCCCTCTATGCTCGTTTCAAGGTTGCCGTCGACCTCTGCGCGCATGGCGTAGTACTTTATTTCGGGGGCGTAGAGCAGGGTGTGGTCGTTCGCAACTCCTGGCAGGACGCGGTCGAGCTTTTCAAGACCCTCTATGATGTTCGTCACGACGCGGTGGGGCAGGGCCATGGCTATGTCTCCTGGAGTTACGTGCTTCAGCGTCGGCTCGACGTCGCTTCTCTTTATTCTGCTCCACGTGCTCCTCCTGCCCCTCCTCAGGTCTCCGAGGCGCTGGAGGAGCGGTTTGCCACCGCCTATCGTCGTCGCGAGCTGGGCTATGCTCTTTCCGTAGGCCGTCGTGTCCTCAACCGGCTCAGTCAGCTCTATCCTCGTCAGGAATGCGAAGTTGGTGTTGTTGCTCTTCTTCTCGTGCATCGAGTGGCCGTTGACGCCGACGTAGCCGTCGTACTTCTCCTCAACGACGAAGCCGTTCGGGTTGGTGCAGAAAGTCCTCACGAAGTCGTCGTAGGTGTCGGTGTAGATGTGGAACTTGGGGTCGTGGTTTATGCTCGTTATCGGTTCCATAACTATCGCGGGAACCTCAACGCGGACGCCCACGTCGATGGGGCCGTGCCTCGATTCGAGCCCTATCCTCTGGGCCACATCGTGGAACCAGTCCGCTCCACCCCTTCCGGGGGCGACGATTATATAGCGGGCGCTGATCGTGAAGATGTCCTTCCCCCGCTTTACCTTAACCCATCCCTGGCCAAACTCAAGGGCTTTCGTCCAGAGGAGGAACTTAACGCCCTTGTTCTCGAGGTATTTCTTTATGTCCGCTATGACCTCGGGCGTTCTGTCAGAGCCGATGTGTCTCTGGATTATCGGAATGAACTTGACACCCGCCTGGGCCGCCCTCTGCTCCCAGTACTTTACCTGGTCCGGGTTGCCCTTGAAGAGGTTCCTTGGGGCTTTGTGCCTCAGAAAAACCTGGTCGACCTCCCATACGAGCTGCCAGGCATAGTTCTCGTCGTTCGTCAGCTCGGTTAAATCGCCGCCTATGTCCGGGCGGAGGTTTATCGTGCCGTCGCTCAGACCGCCGGCGCCGCCGACGCCACTCATTATGTGGCAGGGCTGGCAGCCAACGCAGTGGCCGAGCTCGTACATCGGGCAGGTTCTCTGCTCGACGTTGCCGCCTTCATCTATTACAAGAACCGTAAAATCGCTCTTTTCTGCCAGCTCGTAGGCCGCAAAAAGGCCAGCGGGGCCGGCGCCTATAATCACGACATCGTAGGTCTTTCCGTTTCCTGCTTCAGAAACCATATTTCCCTTGCCGAGGTCTCTGAGTGACCCCTTAAAAAGTTTTTGGCAGATTTTTGGCTAATTTTTTCATGAAGATTCGGCTTTTTAACATGGGGTGTTCAATGAAAAGCCCGAAATCTTTAAACACTTTCGCACATTAATGTTTAAACGTGGGGCCTATGGACGCTTTGAATCCCGGTGAAAAATCCCGTATGGCCAAGGAGAAAAAGATAAAGATAATCCACAGCAAGAGGAGGATGTTCCAGCTCCAGCGCAAGGAGGAGATGAGCCACAACATCCGCTACATCTCCAAAGTTCCCGTGAGACTTGTCATGGACACGGATTTTCTTGTTCTCCGGCCGGATGATCCCCTCTCCAAACTCGTCCAGGAGCTCAGGGGCGAGGAAAGCTCCGCAGTCGTTATAGACGAGGAAGGGCACCTGATGGGCTTCGTTACTATGAAGGACCTCCTCCACTTCTTTGAGCCCCCGAGGAGGTATTCCATAGTGGGCATCGGGCTCCTGAAGAAGTACTCAATAAGTCATGCCTCCCGCGTGGAGGACATAATGGTCCGCAAGCCCATAACGATACGCGTTGATGACGACCTCGGCAGGGCGATAAAGGTCATGATGGAGACCGGAAAGCACCATCTTCCGGTCGTTGATAATGAAAACCGTGTCCACGGCGTCCTTGAGATTAAGGACATAATCCGTCTCATCCGCATAGTCTCCTCGTAGTCCGATAAAACTGAGCAGGGATGATAATCATGGACGTCTTCCTTGAACTGGCGCTGATGCTCATAGTGGCGAAGCTGTTCGGATACCTGACGCTCAGGCTGGGCTTTCCGGCGGCCCTCGGCCAGCTCCTAGGTGGAATAATCGTAGGGCCCTCGCTCCTTGGGGTCGTATCCTACGATGAGGGCGTCAGGCTCGTTGCCGAACTCGGAGTGATCATCCTGCTCTTCCTGGCCGGCCTCGAAACCGACGTGGAGGAGTTCAAACACGTGGGTGTTTCGGCTTTCATAGTGGCTGTTCTTGGCGTCGTGATACCCTTCATTCTCGGCTACGCCGGCGCCCTTGCGTGGGGCTATTCCAACATGCAGGCGCTTTTCCTGGGTGGAATCCTCACCGCGACGAGCGTTGGGCTCACCACAAGCATACTCATGGAGATGAAGAAGCTGAGGAGCAGGGTGGGGACGACGATTTTGGCGGCGGCCGTTGTTGACGACGTGCTGGGCATCATAATTCTAACGGTTCTCGTCGCCATGAACACCAAGGGGAGCGTCTATCCGGCGGATGTGCTGATAATAATCGGGGAGGTAACTCTCTTTTTCCTCCTTGGGCTCTTCCTCGGCAGTCCCGCGGTAAGGGAGGCCCTCAGAGCATCGGAGAGGATAAGCCTGCCCGAGACAGTGACGGCATTTGCAATAGCCATAATGCTGATATTCGCCTACATAGCTGAGCGGTTCCAGCTCGCCGGGATAACCGGTGCATATCTGGCTGGCCTCCTTATAGCGGGAAGCACCGAGTCCCGGGAGATTACCCGGAAGACCGTCACCATTGGGTACTCACTCTTCATCCCGGTTTTTCTCGTCGGCATAGGCGTTGAGACCGACATCCACGTTCTGGCACACGCTGGAATATTTGCCGTGGTCTATGCCGTCCTCGCCATTGTGAGTAAGGTCATGGGGTGCGGCATAGGCGCCCTGCTGACCCGGTTTAAGCCCACGGAGGCCCTTCAGATTGGGGTCGGTATGGTGCCGAGGATGGAGGTTGCTCTCATAATGGCCAACATAGGTCTTAGGGAAGGGGCCTTTGACAGAGGGGCCTTCTCAATCCCGGTGACGATGGTAATACTCACAACTCTGGTGACGCCTTTCCTCCTCAAGTGGGCGTTTTCGAGGGATTGACATGGAGATACTGCTCCTGATGGCCCTCATGCTGGCAACGGCGAAGCTGGTGGGTTACCTCTTCGAACGCATTGGTCAGCCCGTGGTTTTGGGCCAGATATTCGGGGGCCTCCTGATAGGGATATTTTTTGATACTGACCCTGTAATCGGCCAGTTTGCTAACCTCGGGGTTCTCCTCCTCCTTTTCATAGCGGGCCTCGAGAGCGAGCTGGAGGAGTTCAAGCGCGTTGGAAAGCAGAGCGTGGTGGTCGCGGGCCTGGGAGTCCTTGTGGCGTTCGTCTTCGGCTTCCTGGTCGCTTACTTTTTCGTTCCCCCTCACGAAGCTGTTCTCTACGGTGCCCTGATGACGCCGACGAGCGTCAGCATAACCGTCAAGGTTCTCATGGAGCTCAGGAGGCTCAACACCCGGGAGGGGACGACGATTCTGGCGGCGGCAGTTGTTGACGACGTGCTGGGCATCCTCATCCTTACCATCGCGATATCCATAATCAGAGGCGGTGCAGTCAACTATACGGCCATCTTCGAGGTTCTCGTTTCGGTCTCACTCCTCCTGTTCTTCTTTCTCTACTTTGGCCCCCGCCTCGCCGACAGGGTTTTCCGCTTCATCTCGCGCATAGACCTGCCCGAGTCGGAGACCGCGTTCGCCCTGATATTTCTGATAACCTTCGCCTACCTGGCGGAGCACCTGAACCTCGCATCCATACTCGGTGCCTACCTCACGGGGCTGGCGCTCGGTCAGAGCTCCAAGAAAAAGCTGATAATGGATCGCATGAACGTGCTGGGTTACTCCCTCTTCATTCCGCTGTTCTTCGTAGAGGTCGGCATGAGAATCGAGCTCGGCTACGTCATCCATGCAGGGATTTTCGCGGTCATCTACACCCTTGCGGCCGTGGTCAGTAAGGTAATCGGCTGTGGCATCGGCGCCAAGCTGGCTGGATTCGACTGGGATTCCTCCTTGAAAATAGGCGTCGGCATGGTGCCCAGGATGGGTGTGGAGCTGGCGATGCTGGCGGTTGCAATGGCGAGCGGTGCCATAGGTCCCGATGCACTAACGGTCGTGATTCTCGTGGTTTTTGTGACGACGGTTATAACGCCGCCCCTGCTCAAGTGGCTCTACATCAGGTGACCTCGGTGCACACTTTATGGCATAATTTTATAAAACCATTCACCGCAGTTGCAAACATGGGAGAATTCACTGCGATACTCAGTTCGGCACTTTTCATGCTCATCATGATAGACCCGAGCGACAAGATACTCCTGGTCAGCCTCCTGAGGGAGGACTTCCACATAGAGGACATTAGAACCCTTATCATAAGGGCAAATCTGATAGGTTTCTTCCTCCTGTTCCTATTCGCGGTCTCGGGCCAGATTATCCTCCAGGAAATCTTCCACATAGACATAAACGCCCTCCGTGTTGCGGGCGGCTTCGTGCTCTTCAAGATAGGTCTTGAGGCCCTCGAGAGCGGTGGAATGATGACCCTCAAGAAGGAGAAGAACATCCTTGCCCTGGCCGCGGTGCCGGTAGCAACACCTCTGATAGCCGGTCCCGCCGCGATAACCACCGCGATAACCCTAACCGCCGAGAAGGGCCTCTACCATGCCACCGCGGCGGTGCTTCTCGCCATCCTGATGACCGCCCTCATAATGTTCGTGACGCTGTACCTGATCAAGAACGTCAGCAAAACGACGCTCGGCGTTTTCATAAGAATAATAGGTATGTTCACGATGGCCATCGGTGCCCAGATGATGGTTCAGGGCGTCGTCGGCATTTACCTGCTCATGACATCGGCCGCTTAGGGGGCGTCAAAAACACCTGGGGTAAACTTTTAACCCCTTTCGCTTTTCTCAGGGACAAGGAGGGTTGAGAATGAAGGTAAGGCTTGAGAAGGTCAAGGGGACGCGAGACCTCTTGCCAGAGGAGATGGCGAAGAGGAGATGGGTTTTTGAGAGAATCCGGGAGGTATTTGAGAGGTATAACTTTCACGAGATACTCACGCCGACCTTTGAGTACACCGAGCTGTTCAAGCTGAGGAGCGGTGAGGAGGTCGTCGAGCAGCTCTACGCCTTCGACGACAAGGGCGGAAGAAACCTCTCGCTTAGGCCCGACATGACGTCGAGCGTGGCACGCCTGTTCGTCAACAAGTTCCAGAACGCCCCAAAGCCGGTGAAGTGGTACTACATCGCCAACATGTTCCGCTACGAGGAGCCCCAGAGCGGCCGCTACCGCGAGTTCTGGCAGGCCGGTGTGGAGCTAATCGGAAGTGATAAGGTCGAGGCCGATGCGGAGGCTATAGCACTCTTCGTTGAGAGCTACCTTGCGACCGGCCTTGAGGACTTCACCGTCAACATCGGCGACCGCATTCTGCTCGACGAGTTCGCCAAGATGCTCGGCGTTGAGGACGACATAGGTCTCATGAGGCTCATAGACAAGAAGGACAAAATGAGCGAGGAGGAGTTCGTCAAGGCTCTGAAGGACTTTGGGCTGAGCGAAGAAGGCGTTGAGAAGGTTTTGGCTCTGATCGAAATCAAGGGCGAGCCCAGCGAGGTTCTTCCAAAGGCCGAAGAGCTCTTCACGAGCGAGAAAGCCAAGGAAGAAATCAAGCGCCTCTATGAGCTGGTTGACCTCCTCGATGCCTACGGCGTCTCGAAGTGGATAAGGATAGACCTTGGCATAGCGAGGGGCTTTGACTACTACACCAGCGTGGTCTTCGAGGCGATAGCGCCGAACGACCTCGGCATAGGCTCGATAGGTGGCGGAGGCCGCTACGACAACCTCATAGAGGTCTTCGGAGGTAAGCCAACTCCTGCGACCGGATTTGCCATCGGAATCGAGCGCCTCATTCCAATACTCGAGTGGAAGGGCCTCCTCCCCGAGCTGAAGCTCAGGCCGGACGTCTACGTGGTTCCAATAGGTGGGGACGCTGACCTGAAGAAGGCTGCGATAGAGATAGTCACCGCCCTC
>DRGF01000022.1 GCA_011050175.1 Thermococcus sp.
CATAATCAACGCGGCCAAGACCCTTATGGAAGAGCTTGGCCTTACCGTCAACGACTTCGACTACGCAGTCTTCCACCAGCCGAACGTCAAGTTCCCGCTCACCGTCGCCAAAATCCTCGGAATTCCGAAGGAGAAAGTCCTCCCAGGACTGCTCACCGGCAAGATTGGAAACACCTACAGCGGTGCCACGATGGTCGGCGTTTCGGCCGTCCTCGACATAGCCAAGCCAGGAGACAGGATTCTGTGGGTTTCCTTCGGTTCGGGAGCGGGAAGCGACGCCTTCAGCGTTGTCGTCCAGGACGCCATTGAAGAGAAGCGCGACCTCGCTCCGAAGACCATGGACTACGTGAACAGGAAGAAGTACATAGACTACGCCCTCTACGCGAAGGCGAGGAAGAAGTACATAATGTGAGGTGGTTGAGATGAGGAAGGCAGTCATAATCGGTGCCGGTATGACCCCTGTTGGTGAGCACTGGAAGCTTGGACTGAGGGACCTCGCGGTCGAGGCGCTCCTCAACGCTATGGACGACGCGGGAATAGACAAGGTCGATTCTCTCTACGTTGGGAACATGGCCTCAGGATCATTCGTTGAGCAGGAAAACCTCGGCGCGCTCATCGCTGACTGGGCCGGCCTTGGCAACATCCCCGCCGTTAAAATCGAGGCCGCCTGTGCCTCGGGCGGTGCGGCTGTTCAGGAGGGTGTTAAGGCCGTTCTCAGCGGGCTGGAAGACGTGGTCGCCGTCGTCGGCGTCGAGAAGATGATGGATGCATGGCCGAGCGACGCGACGCGCTACCTCGCCTACGCCGCCGATGCGGAGTGGGAGCTCTTCCACGGAGTTAGCTTCGTCGCTCTCAACGCGCTCGTTATGCGTTACTACATGAAGGCCTACGGCTACACCGAGGAGGACCTGGCGCTCTTTGCAGTTAACGCGCACATCAACGGCACCAAGAACCCCTACGCTATGTTCAAGAAGCCGATTAAGGTCGAGACAGTTCTCAAGAGCCCCTACATTGCCGACCCACTCAAGCTCTTCGACGCCTCGCCGGTCTGCGACGGTGCGGCATCGGTCATAATAACCACGCCGGAGAAGGCCAAGGAGCTCGGCATCCCGAAGGAGAAGTGGGTAGAGGTCGCCGGAATGGGAAGGGCGATAGACACCATTAACCTCGCCAACAGGGAGGACCTTCTCACCCTCAAGGCTGCCAAGGTAGCCGCCGAGAGGGCCTATAGGATGGCAGGCGTTACGGCGAAGGACATCGACTTCTTCGAGGTTCACGACGCGTTCACGATCATGGCCGCCCTGAGCCTTGAGGCCCTCGGTGTCGCGGAGCGCGGTAAGGGTGCCCAGCTGGCCAAGGAGGGGCAGATAGCGATCGACGCGGACTACCCGATACAGACCATGGGTGGACTAAAAGCGAGGGGCCACCCTGTTGGAGCCACCGGAGTCTACCAGACGGTCGAAGCGGTGCTCCAGCTGCGCGGAGAAGCGCCGAGCCAGGTGCCCGACGCGGAGATAGGCCTCACCCAGAACATAGGTGGAACGGGCTCGAACATAACCGTTAGCATATTCAGGAGGGTGTGAAGATGGCCCGCCCGATGCAGGTTTCCCGCTACTGGAGGCACTTCCGCGAGAAGTACCGCCTCATAGGTGGAAAGTGTGAGAACGGCCACGTCCACTTCCCCAAGAGGGAGGTCTGTCCTGTCTGTGGTTCAAGAAACGTCGAAGAGTACGAGTTCAGCGGAAAGGGCAAGGTCATCAGCTGGACGATAGTGAGGAACCCGCCGAGCGGGTTCGAGTACTACAAGCCCTACCCGCTCGCCCTCGTCCAGCTCGAAGAGGGGCCCGTCGTTCTGGCCCAGCTGACCGACGTTGACCCCGAGGAGATAGACTTCGGCATGGAGGTCGAGGTCGTCACCAAGAAGATAAGGGAGTTCGAAGAGGACGGAATAATCCTCTACGGCTACAAGTTCAGGCCCCTGGTGAAGTGAGGGGCCCACTTTTTCAATCTCTTTTAAATTCCCAGAACTTCTTGACGTTTCTTGGCATGCACAAACCCAGTAATGGCGGCATCACAAGAACAAAAATCCCCAAGCAAAAGAAACCTAAAACTGGATTAGATTTTTTCAATCCGCATCTTATCCCCGTTTTCGAACTCCAGTTCAAGTTTGCCCTTTTCCATCTTCACCTTCACGCCATCAACAACGGTCTCTATCTTTCCGTCTTTGGCCTCGGTGCCAATCATCTCGGCAATTTCCTCAACACTTTTCAGGGAGCCGTTCATGGTCGTTTCGAGCCTTTCGCTACCCTCTATTACGACCCTGAGCTTCCCCTTTCCTTCCCGTATAAAACTCTCTTCCTTCAACTCGTTCCCCTTCTCCGGTTGAGGTGGCTTTATGCAGGGCATTCAACCACCATGGGCTTTTTCTCCTTGGCCCTTATCACCCTTTCGAATGTCCTTTACCATCCTTACCCATATACCGCTCTGACCTACCCTTTTGAAACCGTAGCTCTCGTAGAAATGCATCGCCTTATCGTTCTTCTCGCCCACCCAGAGTTCTATTCTGTCGTTGTGCTCTCCCAGGTACTCCATGCACTTCTCCATCAGCTTGTGCCCTATCCCGCTTCCCTGGAACTTTTTGTCGATCACAAACTCGTGGATGGCCCCGACGGTTCTGCCCTCGTACTTGCTGTACCAGTCGTTGTCGCAGACTATAAAGCCCGCTGTCTCATCTCCAACCTTCGCAACGAAAAAGCCGTCCTTGGCCTTGTTCCAGCACCAGCGGAGGTAGCGCTTCGCGTAGCTCTCCCCCTCACCGCCGTACTCGCGCATGCCCTCGTAACCTTTCATGTATATTTCAATGAGCCTCTCCAGCGCCTCCTGGTCCAGCTTCTGCAGTTTCTCGATCTTTACCTCGCTCATCGATATATATTCCATCGTGGGGTTTAAAAAGGATGGTCATGAGATTTAGGTGGAGCCAGAAGGTGATTGAAATGGCGAAGACCAAGCCAAAGTACTGTGAGATATGCGGGGCACCGATTAAAGGTCCCGGTCATAAGATAAGGATTGAGAGGGCAGAGGTTCTCGTGTGCAACCGCTGTTATGAGAAGTACGGAGGAAAGAAGCCCGGAACCTTCAGCATCATGCCGACCGGCAGGCAGCCGGCGAGGAGGACCTATTCACAGCCATCACGGCCAAGGCCTTCACCCAAGCCGAGGACGGAGAGGCCCCTCTACACCGAGGAGATAGTTGAGGACTACGCCGAGAGGGTCTACAAGGCGATACAGCGTTCGGGCAAGAGCTACGAGGAACTTTCTCACGAGATAGGGCTCTCCATGAACGACCTCCGCGCCATCGCCCACGGCCACCGTGAGCCGACCATCAAGGAGGCCAGGAGGCTTGAGAAGTACTTCAAGATAACGCTCATCGAGACCGGTGGCGAAGAGATAATGGAGAAAAAGACTATTCCAAAGGACTACGAGCCGACGCTCGGCGACATAGCCAACATCAAGATTCGGAAGAGGAAGAAGTGAGGACTTAGAACTCCTCCAGCTTCTCTTCTTCCTCCCGCTTCTTTCTGAGCTCCTCTGCCTTCGTCCTCTTCGGCGGGTGGAAGCCTTTGAGCTTCTCGAAGGTTCCCCACAGGCGTATGAGCTCCTCCCAGACTTCGGTGTCGGGGGGTATCACGAGGACATGCGCAGGGGGGTGGATGTCCATAAGCCTTCCAATTGCTTTGGCCGGAGGAAGGTCTATCTGGGCAATTACGTGCGCCTTAAAGCGCCTCCTCGGCTTCTCGCCGCTTATCTTCTCAAAGGCCCAGTCCGAGAGGGCGGGGGGTATTATCCTCGGGTCACCGCGAATCTTCACGCCGCCGTACCTGACGAGGTCTGCCAGGGCTATGCTGGCCTTCTGAAAGTTGTCTGTCCTAACTAACACGATCGTGTTTCTCATTGTCTCACCACCCCCGGCTTTGCCTAATCCCTTTTAAGCCTTCTTAATTTTTGGTTGCTGGCACTTGATATAAGAACGTTTCAGGCCGGTGTGGACATTTGTGTGCATTACTTTCGCTTCATGACCACCGTGACCTAAACCTTTAAAAACTCTCGATGTTCATTTATAAAGGGTTTTTAAACCCACCATCTGGAGGTGTAAGCCTTGGTCGATATGAGCAATGTAAAGCTCAGAATTGAGAACATTGTCGCTTCTGTTGATCTGTTTACGCAGCTCAACCTTGAGAAGGTCATTGAAATCTGTCCCAACTCCAAGTACAACCCTGAGGAGTTCCCTGGGATAATATGCCGCTTCGAGGAGCCCAAGGTTGCTCTTCTGATATTCAGTTCAGGCAAGCTCGTCGTCACCGGCGCAAAGAGCGTCGAGGATATAGAGCGCGCCGTCAACAAGCTCATCCAGATGCTCAAAAAGATAGGTGCCAAGTTCGGCCGCGCCCCGCAGATAGACATCCAGAATATGGTTTTCAGCGGTGACATTGGTATGGAGTTCAACCTCGATGCGGTTGCGCTCAGCCTGCCCAACTGTGAGTACGAGCCCGAGCAGTTCCCGGGCGTCATCTACCGCGTCAAGGAGCCGAGGGCCGTTATACTGCTCTTCTCGTCCGGAAAAATAGTCTGCTCCGGAGCCAAGAGCGAGCACGACGCATGGGAAGCCGTTAGAAAGCTCCTCCGCGAGCTGGAGAAGTACGGCCTTATCGAGGAAGAGGAGGAGTGGTGAAGGCTTTGGCCTTCTCCGTTATCTATTCTCCCGTTTTTCTGGAGCACAAACCGGAGAACTACCATCCCGAAAACCCGGAAAGGTTGCTGAGGGCCGTCAAGGCTCTCCAGCGGCTGGACCTCTGGAAGCCGGTCGAACCGGTTCCTGTTCCCGAGAAGGAGCTTCTGAAAGTTCATTCAAAGGAATACGTTGAGCTCGTGAGGGAGCGGAGCAGGAGCTTCTCATACCTCGACCCCGATACCTACGTCTCCCCCGGTACGTGGGAGGCCTCGCTCCTTGCCTTCGGGGCATCGAGGCTGGCTGTAAAGCTTGCCCTTGAAAAAGGCGGGCTCCACCTCGCCCTCGTCAGGCCGCCGGGCCATCACGCGGGAAAATCAGGGAGGGCCTGCAACGCCTCGACTTTGGGCTTCTGCATCTTCAACAACGCTGCATATGCGGCAAAGGTCGCCAAGGAGCTCACCGGGAAGGTTCTCGTCATAGACTTCGACGCCCACCACGGCAACGGGACGCAGGAGATACTATGGGACGACGACAAAGCCGTCCACATAGACCTGCACGAGCGCGACATCTATCCGTGGAGCGGTTATGAATACGAGGTCGGCGGTAAGGGAGCTGAGGGGACGAAAATCAACCTTCCTATGCCCCACTACGCTGGAGACGATGACTACATCTATGCATGGAACGAAATAGTTCTTCCGATACTGGCCCAGTTCAAACCGAAGCTTGTTGTCATTTCAGCCGGCTTCGACGGCTTTCTCGGCGAGAATCTAACAACGCTAAGACTGAGTGAGCTCTTCTTTGCATACGCAGGTTCAACGCTTTCGCGTTACCCTCTTGCGGTGATTTTTGAGGGTGGCTACTCGGTTGGTCTTGATAAAGGCTTTCCTGCCTTCATAAAGGGCTACCTAAGTGGAGAAATCCGCGAAGTCCCCGTAAGCCCGTCTTATGAAGCCCTCAGAACCGTTGCAAGGGTGAAGGAGATACAGTCGGAGTGGTGGGAGTTCTGAGTTAGGGGTGGGTAAGTAGCTTACCCGGGGGTAAGTTGGTTTTCTTTATAACTTCCCTCACAACGGGGTCGGGGATTGAATAGCCGTCGCTGGTCTTTTCGAGGTATCCATACTTGACAAGGTTTTTCAACAGAGCAGAGAACTTCGCATCGTTTATCTTTCCTGCCTTGAACTCGACGTACTCTTTTATGGAGCTCCAAGAATCGTTTCCCAGGGAAACTGCCTTCAGGATGTACCAGTACCTCGCGCTGTACCTCGTGAGGGTCGAGACTTCGTCAAGAACCAGCGCTTTGGCCCTCTCAAAGAGCTCGTCGAGGGCATCTTTTTCAGAGAGCTTTCTAACTCCCCTGAGGTAGCCGTAGAGGGTCAGCCATCCGACTATACCGTCAAGCTTTTCCACGGCTTTTTTGATTTCGTTGTTTGGAACATCCATACCAAGCTCTTTGAACCCTTTCCTCAGGAAGTCTTCGCTCTGCTCTTTTGAGAATCTCCTTAGGGTTATCTCCCTTGCATACCTGCCAAAGAGCGGCTTTTTTGGATTCTCAAGTCCTATAAACTCGTGAAGCATCCCGACCTCGGAGCCAGTCAGCACAAACGTCAGATTTGGCAGGTTGTCCACGGCATAAGCTATGAGACCGTCGTACTGTATCCCCGAAAGCCTGAGATACTGGGCCTCGTCAAAAGCTATTATAACTCTCCTGCCTGTCTTCTCGACCCATGCGTCAAGCCTCTCAAGGAGCTCCGCAAGGTCGGGCTTTTCATCGAACTCCACCTGAATGCCAGAAACTTTAATCCCTTTAACCCTTGAGAGGACGTTCACGAGTTCCATCCTCACTTTGTCTCTTCCCTTCAGGGACTTGAGGAGGCCTTCAAGGAGTTTTCTCGCGAGCAACTCTTGAGGAATCGAGCCGTGGGTGAAGTAGAGCGAGCGAACGTCAATCTTGGAGAACGGTTTTCCCGATTCGGAGAGCGCAACATTGAGGAGAGAGCTTTTGCCGAGCCTCCTGATGCCGAGCAGAAGGATTAGCGTTTCTCCGAGCTCAATGGCTTCGGAAAACTCCCTGAGCTCTTCCTCCCTATCGTAGAGGTCTTCCCTTCTCCTCTTCGGCTGGAGGTCGAACAGCAACTTACCCCACCGTAAGTTACTTA
>DRGF01000197.1 GCA_011050175.1 Thermococcus sp.
GACGAGAACGAGCCCGAGAACGTGGGCGTTGAAGGGGAGCTTCTCTCGGATATAATAGCAAGGAGAAAGGGCTGACGCAGGTTTGTTTTTTATTTTTCTGATTTGCTAGTGATTTTGAGATATTCTTGGACTTTTGCACGACAAGACCTACACATTGATAGTACCACAGTCTAATTCTAGCTTATTGGACAAAACGAAAATTTTAAAAATAAAATAGCTTACTATTTTTGGGGTGATGAGAGTTGTTAAGGAAGTTAGTCGTGGTTTTTTTGATAGCAATATTAACCACCGGGGGACTTGTGGTAGGTGCCATGAACCACATTGCAGGCAATGAGGAGGACATAACGAAAATACTGGGCTACGAGGTGTACAGGATTGAAGGGTCGGGGAAGTATGTCATATACTATCCCCTGCCGAACGGGAGCGTCAAGGTTCTGAAGAGGGGCAAAGCCAGCGGAATACTCCCAGTCTTCGTGAAGGTTCCGAGGCATGAGTGGGTAAAAGCCCTCTCAACGGGTGGACAGGCCCTCTACGCCCCACCAACGCCCCTAATCCTTTACGTGACCGACGATGGAAAGCTGGGTGTGAAGAGTGTAACTTCAAGCCGTATCAAACTTGAAGGTACTGAAGCTCTAGACTTGAAAGGGGGTTACAGTGTCCAGAGCACAGACTCCTGCCCAAACGGGTATATTGACTTCGGAGGGAGGTACTGCCTGATTTCCACTTGGGACTTTTACTTCGAAAGCAGAGCCGAAACTAAAACTTTTGACGAGTGGGTGTCGGTCTTTGGACTGAAAATAGAGAACTACGTTGCAGAAGAAGTAGACTTTGACTGGGATCTCATTCTAAGTACGAGTACTTACAGTTACTGGACAGTCGGAATTGACGTGGGTCCTTTCACAGTTCTTAGCGCGTCTATGGGACAAAACTTTGAAGGATCTTCACTTGAGATAAGCTATGATTCTACTTCGGGAATCACAGTGCATGAAGACCCCTGGGAGCGGTACCTTAACATCAGAGTGGAGTACATCGTTGCCCATGCGAAGGTTCCGGCTTATGATAAGTTAATGGAAGAGTACACCGAGATAGAGATTGTCCAAACTTACCCGATGATGATACACAGCACTGGAACGTATACCATAGAAGAATCCGATTCAAGCGGCATTTACTTTAAAGAGTCCTCTGGCAGTAACCCTCCGCAGATTACAACAACTCCCAATATCTGGATGATTCCGGAAAATACAAACTGGGAAAGAGATTGGATATCAAACACAGGGGTTTATACTCAAGCCATATACTTGAGACAAGTTCAGAGGGATTACTTCACGTCGGAATCCAGTTTTACGATTCCAATTGGGGCTGCTGCCGGCAAATACCTCTCAAGTGTTAACCCCACGCTTGCAAAACTCGCCAACACGATTGGCATAACGTTTGGATTTCATACGTATGAAAGTGCTTTTTCGGTCGCAGAATACGATGTTGAAATCTTGCCGGCGAGGGACTGTTATTCAATGTATGGTGTCTTGGGCGTAAATGTCGAAGACGGAGGTGTTACGGTTGATGTCCCAGTGATTTTTGGTATTATAAGCGATGGCATGTCCCCACCACTACCCTGCAGCCCTGACGGAATATGTGTGGAATCTGTCGAGCAGACCCCAGAAAAGCCCTAAAAGGGTTTTATTTTTGGTTTTGTCAATTTTTCTTCCCTTTTAAACTGCTGGAATGCCTGTTTTATGTGCCTCGTTTTGTTGTGGGACTTTAAAAAAGAAATGGGCTAAGCGGAGCTCTGAAAATCCCGCTTCAGAGCCCTTATCCTCAGCCGCCCCCAGGTGAAGCCGGTGAGGGCCGCCACCATGTTCCCTATCACGATGCCGAGCCACACTCCCCTGAGGCCCAGCTCGGTGTAGTGGACAAAGGTATAGGCAAAGCCTACCTGCATGATTAGGGTTCTGAAGATTGTCAGGATGAGCGATTTCTCCCCCTCGCCTATGCCCTGGAACATCGCTGAGGTCATCATGCCGAAGGGCGTCAGGACGAGGAATATCGGGAGGGTTCTGAGTGCGGAGATAAGCTCGGGCTTTATCGCCTGGGCGGTCTCCGAGTACGTGAATAAGTAAGCCACTTGCGGGGCGAATATGATTATAAAGGCGACCACTCCGAGCTCTATCATTAATGCGAGCTTTATGGCGTAGAGATAAGCTGTCTCGAGCTTCTCTATGTTCCTCTCACCATAAGCCGCTCCGGTGACCGCGGTCGTTGCACTGGCCATTCCGAGTATCGGGACTATTCCGAGCATCGTGACGCGCCAGGCGCTCGTGAAGACGGCGACGCCGTTTTCCCCGCCCGCCATTATCGCAACGCGGTTGAGGAAGAACATCGCTATGGACATGGAAAGCTGGGAGAGCGACGCTGGAAGGCCGACGCGCAGTATGTCCTTAAGGATTTCCCGGCTCGGCGAGAAGTCCCTGAGCGTTATGTCCACGTAGGTATCCTTTTTGATGAAGAGCCAGTAGGCGATAAAGAGGGAGGTAACCACCATCGAGAGCAGGGTTGCGTAGGCGGCACCAACGACGCCGAAGCCGAGGGTGTAGATGAATATCGGGTCTAGGACTATATTGAGGCCCGAACCGAGCACCATCGCGAGCATTGCCCTGTTCGCGTCCCCCTCCCCCCTTAGGATTCCGTTCCCGACGTTGTTGAAGACGGCCACAAAGGCCCCTATGAGGAGCACCCTCGCATAGGCTGTGGCCAGCTCAACGGCCTCACCCCTGGCGCCCATTGACCTGAAGAGCGAACCTACCGTGGGGAGCATGGTGAGAGGTATGGCCAAACCGAGGATGAGCGAGAGAATGATGACATGCACGGCGACGTTGTCGGCCCCCTTCTTGTCCCTGGCCCCAATCCTCCTTGCTATCGCGGAGCTCGCGCCCACACCAAGGCCTGCGGCGAGTGCTATAATCCCCATGAAGACCGGGAAGAAGAGTCCGACGGCGGCCAGGGCGTCCGGACCGAGGCCGGAGACCCATATCCCGTCGGCGAGGTTGTATATCGTCTGCACCGACATCCCTATCATCATCGGGATTGAGAGCTTGATTATGGCCTTTTTCGGGTCGCCCCTTAAAATCTGCACACCCTTTGTCGTTTTTTCGCTCATTTGCCTCCCTCCAGTCCGCCTATTGCATTTTTAAGGAGAGACAGGAACGCGGATTTTTCTTTGCCCGTCATTTGGGCGAACATCTTTTCCTCAAGCTCCATTCCGGCTTTTTCAATGGCCTTAAGCACCTTAAAGCCCTTATCGGTTAGCTCAACGGTATATGCTCTCCCCTTACGCTCCCTTTTCACGATCCCCTTTCTCTCAAGGGATGAGACCACCTTTGAGGCCGTTGATTTGGAAACGCCCATCTCTCTCAGGAGGTCTCCCTGGGTCTCTGAACTCTTCAGGTGCATTAGGGCTTTGAACTCAAGGAAAGTAATCCCAAGTTCATCGAGCTCCTTTTCAAAGGCCTTTCTCATGGCCCAGTAGAGCTCCGATATCAGGTCGCACGCCTTCTCACTTTTGTGTGACATGGTTTCAATTGAAACTTTTGAGTTTAAAACCCTTCCCGGAAACCCATATTAACCCCGGTGTTGATTTTGGTTAGGGATAACCATGAAAACGCTCGTTGTCTTCTATTCACGGAGCGGGACGACAAAACGGGTCGCCCAAGAGGTGGCCAAGGCCCTCAACGCGGACGTTGATGAGGTCATAGACAAAAAGTCCTGGAAGGGAATTCTTGGCTTCCTCATAGCGGGCTACGACGCGACGAAGGGCAAGACCACGGAGATAGAGTTTGAGAAGGACCCTTCCGGCTACGACCTCGTAGTCATTGGCACACCTGTCTGGAACGGCCGCGTGACTCCGGCCATAAGGACGTACCTCCTCAGGAACAGGGAGAAAATTAAGAACGTCGCCTTTTTCTGCACATGCGCGGGAAGGCCCGGAAAGTGCCTCGAGCAGATGGAGGAAATCCTCGGGAGGAGGCCCGTCCTCAGCAAGGTTTTGGTGAGAAAGAGGCTGGAGGAAGGAATAAAGGATCTGATTGAGGAGCTGGAGACTCTAAACTCTCTCAGCTCTTGAACTTCCTCCCGAACTCGTTGTAGCTGACCTTCTCCCACTCGAAGACCTCTTCCCCGTGGGGTTCCTTTTTCTCCGCCGGGTAGCCGACCCCAATGATGCAGAGGACGCGGTAGTTCTCCGGGATTTTAAGGAGCTCTCTCACGTAGTCCTCAGCGGTCTTGCTCTCATCGTGCATCCTGTTCCGTATCTGCACCCAGAAGGTCCCGAGGCCGAGGTCGAAGGCGGCGAGCTGGATGTGCTCTGCCGCTATGCTGGCATCTTCAACCCAGACGTCGCTCCTGCTCTCGTCAGCAGTTACAACTATCGCGAGGGGCGCCGTCGCCAGCCCCGCGGCCCCGAGCTTTGCCTTTGAGAGGGCGAGGAGCTTTTCTCCCTCGTCCACCACTATGAAGTGCCAAGGCCTCTTGTTGAACGAACTCGGTGAGAGGAACGCCGCCTCAAGGAGCTTCTCAATAATCTCCCTCGGCACGGGCTTGTCCTGGAAGCGCCTTATACTCCTCCTCTTCCTGAGGACTTCGAAGAACTCCATGGTATCACCCAATGAGTTTCATCGGAGGCGTTTAATACCCTTTCCTCGGCATTTCCCAGAACTGTCCAGAACTTTTGGTTTTCAAAACCCTTTTTTGAGGTCTTTAAAAAGCCCCCCTGGTGAGAGCATGGTGGATGTAAAGATGGACTTTTCGCGGCACTTCCCCATCATAGGAATCGAAGGACAGCGGAAGCTTAGCGAGAGCACGGTTGCTGTGGTCGGTGCCGGCGCGCTGGGCAGCTGGGAGGTCTACTTCCTTCACAAGCTCGGCGTTGGAAAGATAATCGTCATTGACAGGGACTTCGTGGACGAGAGCGACCTTCCGAGGACGGTATACACTGCTGAGGACATCGGAAAGCCGAAGGTGGAAGTCCTGAAGGGGCGGTTCGGCGTAATCGGGCACTTTGAAGACCTCAACCCCGGGACTGTGAGCCTCCTCGACGAGGCAGACCTGATAATAGACGGGACGGACAACATCTACACGAGGCAGGTCATAAACGACTACGCCGTAAAAAATGGCAAGCCCTGGATCTACGTGGGCGTCCTCGCGACCTACGGCAACGTGATGCCCATAATCCCTGGCAAGACCGCCTGCTTCCGCTGCCTGATGCCCAGGCTCCCGGAGAGGCCCTCACCGACCTGCGCGATAGCGGGCATAATGAGCTACGTCCCTCCGCTGGCCGCTTCAATGGCAGTTGGCCTCGCGGCGAGGATTCTCCTGGGAGAGGAAGTCGGGAGTGAGCTAATATTCTTCGACACAAAAACGCTGGACTTTGAGAAGGTCGAAGTCCCGAGGAGGGAAGACTGCCCCGCGTGTGTGAGAAGGGAGTTTACCTTCCTGGAAAAGCGGATAAAGGTGGAGACGCTCTGCGACGGATCAATCCAGATAACGCCCCCTGAGAAGATGGACATCGATTTCGAGGAGCTTGGAAAACAGCTCGAAAAGCTCGGCATCGAGTACATAAGCACGTCCCAGTTCATCCAGTTCGAGGACGATATCTACGAGATACTCATTTTCAAAGGCGGGAGGATGGTCGTGAGAGGGGCAGAGGACGAGAGGGAAGCTAAGAGCCTGTTTGCCCGCTACCTGGGTGGTTGAAGTGATAATAGTGCGCTACGGCGAGATAGCCATAAAGCGCGGCAAGAGGCGGGAATTTGAGAAAAAGCTGGCTCAGAACATCGAAAAAATCCTGAAGAGGAAGGGCATAGAGGGGAAAGTGAAGCTGATACGGGGGCGCATCCTCGTTGACGCCCCCGACGAGGCGGTGGAGATGATAGCCAAAGTCCCCGGCGTCGTCTCGGTGTCCCCGGCGAGGGTCATGGACTACGAAGAAGTTCCAGTATACCTCAAGGAGGCCCTCAAGCGGTTCAGTCCAGGGAGCTTCAAGGTCGAGACCCAGCGCCTTGACAAGGCCTTCCTCAAGACGTCCATGGAAGTAAACCGCGAAATCGGAGCGTTTATCGTCGAGAACTTCGGCTGGAAGGTTGACCTCGAAAACCCGGAGCTTACCGTTGGCATAGAGATAATCAACGGAAAGGCCTACGTGTTCTTTGAAAAGATCAAGGGCGTCGGCGGACTGCCGGTTGGGACGCAGGGAAAGGTCGCTGTCCTTCTGAGCGGCGGCATAGATTCGCCGGTTGCCGCGTTCCTCATGCTCAAGCGAGGTGCAGAGGTCATAGCGGTGCACTTTGACCAGGGGCTGAACGCGAGGAGCGTCGTTGAGAAGGTCGTTGACATCCTCAGCGACTACTCCCCCGAGCCGATGGAGCTGATAGTTGAGAACCACTTTGAAGTCCTGAAGCCATACGTCAGGGCCCTAACCCGAGCCGGAATGCGGGAGTGGACCTGCGTTGTCTGCAAGATAGCCATGCTGAGAAGGGCGGCGGAGATAGCGAGGGAAAAGGGTGCCCTGGGCATAGTGACCGGCGACAGCCTCGGCCAGGTGGCGAGCCAGACCCTGGCGAACCTCTACTTCGAGACAATGAGCGTGAACTTCCCCGTCCACAGGCCCCTCCTCGGCATGGACAAGGAGGAGATAGTGGCCATAGCGAGGAAGATAGGCACCTACGATGCGTTCCTTGAGTACCCCTACTGCGACTGTCCGTTCCGGCC
>DRGF01000154.1 GCA_011050175.1 Thermococcus sp.
CCGTTCTGGTTATCCGCTACTTTTGGAACTTGCGAACCAATCGTAGCGGATAACCTTCCCCACTCCCACCTTCATTGTGGGGCTTTCGGGGGGAACGGAAACTCCCCACATCTTCAAGGCTCTCAAACGAATATTCCAAGAGCCGACCACATCACGGTCGGCTTCAAACCCACAATTCGAACACTTTAAAACCCTGTGCCCATTCGGGCTTAACTTACCCCCACATACCGGGCACAAGGAGGAAGTATAAGCCGGATTCACGAAAACAACCTTAACACTCTTCAGTTTAGCCTTGTATTCGATGATTGATTGAATCTTCCTAAAACTCCACCTGTGAAGCCTGTCATTCATTTCAGCCGAATACCTAATTGAATCCCTGATTTCCGTCAAATCTTCCAAGGCGAGACCACCGTATTTCTCTGCTAACTCAACAATTTTATTAGCGAGCTTGTGATAAAGGTCGTTAAGCCTGTTCTTTTCCCTCCGCCCGTATTTTTCGAGAAGTTCTCTCCGTCTCTTTCCAGCCCTGATTTTCCGCTGAATTTTCCTCCGCTTTAGGAAGTAACCCGTTCTAACCTCTCGCTCGTGCGTGATTATTTGAACGAATTCCCCGTTTGGAAGGGAGAGAGTAACGTTGTTCTCATTCAAATCCACACCAACAAAGGCTTTAGGCTCTCTAACTTCAACTTCTCTCGAAAAAACAACGTTGAGGAAGACTCCCTTCGGTGTTTTAACCAACCACGCTTGGCCAACCTTCCAGTCCTTGAACTTCTCGTGATACTTGGCGGGATAAAACTCCAAACTAAACCTTCCTTGGGGAGTAGAGAGTTTTACCAGTCCTTTTTCCAAGTCGAGTTTGAAGAGATGGTCGTCCAGCATAATGACTTCCTTTTTGAATACTGGCTTTCCCTTGGCTTTTCCCTTCTTTTTGCGTTTCCTAAAACTCTTGAATATTGACGTGGCCATTTGACAGGCCGTGTAAAGGTAATGACTTGGCAGTTCTAGATACTCCTTGCGAAGACTTTTGTAGGTCTCTTTTTTGAGCCGGTAAAAGCTGGTTATGTTGTTTTCGAAAGCGTAAGTGATAAGAAAGTTCACGATTTCCCTGTAAGTGGAGAAAAGCTCATCTAAGCCAGCGGGCAGTTCTTTAAGCTTGAATTTTGCGGTGAGTTTAATCGTCTCGGAGGGCATTCTTTACCGCCTCGACGAGGCGTTTTTTCTTGTGAGAACGCATTCCGTAAAGCTTTCCAGCGAAAGACGTTACAATAGCTAACAAGTCCTCCACGAGTTCTTTTTCTGGCGTCTTCTCCTCATCGTCGAAGATTACTTCGATTTCAACGCCGTGTGAGTTGAAGTATTGTTCGAGGTATTTGAAGCCGAAGCGGGTGAGCCTGTCCCTGTAAGTTATGATTACCTTGGTAACTTCTCCGCTTTCGACGAGTTTGAAGAGCTGTTTTAAGCCTTTTCTGTTCTCGTTCAATCCAGAGGAAATGTCGGTGAGGATTTTGGCCACTTGGTAACCTCTGGAGGAGCAGTAATTTTTGAGGTATTCGATTTGTCTTTCTAAGTCTTCCTTCTGGTCTCGGCTTGAGACTCTGGCGTAAATGACGACTTTATCGGGAAGTTTGCCCTCAAGAATTCTCTTGATTTCGCTTTCGGGAACTCGGTATTCTTTGCCGATTCTGTGGGCTTTGAGTTTACCTGCTTTAATCCAGCGGAGGACTGTCATCTTGGAAACTCCGAGTTTCTTTGCGACTTCACCAGTCCGGTAAAGCTTCACCGCTCTCGCCCAAAAGAAATTAGTGCCAAAAATATTTAAAAGTTTCGCTTGTTACCATTTATGGAACAGCCCATCCAAAGGAGAACAGCTGCGCACAAACAAAAAAGGAGGGAGATATCAGAATATCAGCGGCGCCCTGTACTCGCCCCAGACCTCGCGGAGGACGTCGGTGACCTCTCCAAGGGTCGCAAGGTGCCTGTGGGCCTCGATGATGTAGGGCATGAGGTTCTCGTCCTCGGTTTCGGCCGCCTTCCTGAGCCTGTCCAGAGCTTCCTCGACCTTCTTGTTGTCCCTCTCGGAGCGGAGCTTCTTGAGCCTCTCGATCTGCTTCTCCCTGATGCTCGGGTCGACCTTGAGTATCTCGACGTCGAGCGGCTCGTCCACGATGAACTCGTTGACGCCGACGATGATGCGCTTCTTCTCCTCGACCTCCCTCTGGTACTTGTACGCGCTCTCGGCGATCTCCTTCTGGATGTAGCCGCGCTCGATGGCCCTCATCATACCGCCCATCTTCTGAATCTTCTCGATGTACTTGAGGGCCTCCTCGTAGATGTGGTCGGTGAGCCACTCAATGTAGTAGGCTCCGCCGAGCGGGTCAACGGTGTCGACGACGCCGCTCTCGTAGGCTATAATCTGCTGGGTCCTGAGGGCTATCCTGACGCTCTTCTCGGTCGGGAGCGAGAGGGCCTCGTCGTAGGAGTTGGTGTGTAGGCTCTGCGTTCCGCCGAGGACGGCCGCGAGCGCCTGAATCGCAACGCGGACGATGTTGTTCTCGGGCTGCTGGGCGGTGAGCGTTGATCCAGCCGTCTGGGTGTGGAAGCGCAGGAGCATTGAGCGCGGGTTCTTGGCGTTGAACCACTCCTTCATTATGTATGCCCAGAGTCTTCTCGCGGCCCTGAACTTGGCTATCTCCTCGAGGAAGTTGTTGTGGGCGTTGAAGAAGAAGCTCAGCCTTCCGGCGAACTTGTCAACGTCCATGCCCCTAGCTATGACAGCGTTAACGTACTCAATACCGTCCGCCAAAGTGAACGCGACCTCCTGGACGGCGTTGGCCCCAGCCTCACGGATGTGGTAGCCGCTTATGCTTATCGGGTTCCACTTGGGAACGTTCTCGGCGCAGTACATGATGATGTCGGTGGTCAGCCTCATGCTCGGCTGCGGCGGGAAGATGTAGGTTCCCCTGGCTATGTACTCCTTCAGAATGTCGTTCTGGACCGTTCCGCGGAGCTGGTTCTGGGCAACGCCCTGCTCTTCGGCAACGAGGATGTACATCGCGAGGAGGTTAGCGGCGGTCGAGTTGATTGTCATGCTCGTTGAAACCTTGTCGAGCGGGATTCCATCGAAGAGAATCCTCATGTCCCAGAGAGAATCGATGGCAACACCGACCTTTCCGACCTCACCCTCCGCCATCGGGTGGTCGGAGTCATAGCCTATCTGGGTCGGCAGGTCGAAGGCGACGCTAAGCCCCGTCTGCCCCTGCTCGAGGAGGTACTTGTAGCGCCTGTTGCTCTCCTCGGCGGTTCCGAAACCGGCGTACTGCCTCATGGTCCAGAAGCGGCCGCGGTACATGGTCGCGTAGACGCCGCGGGTGAACGGGTACTCACCCGGGAAGCCGAGCTTCTCAATGTAGTCCCAGTCCTCCCCGAGGTCGGCTGGAGTATAAACGCGCTTTATTTCAAAACCGTCATCGGTCATGAACTTCTCCTTTCTCTCCGGGGCCTTTTCGACAAACTTTTTGACTGTGGTTTCCTTCCAGCGCTTCTCCTCCTCACGAATCCTGGCGAGCTTCTCCTTATCGAAGGTCATGTATACCACCTGCCCCTATTTGGGCGGATAACTATAAAAAGCTTTTACATACCTAAAGGTCAAACTTGATGTTGGATAAATTATCCATCAATCCTGAGTCAGGGCTACGAGAATCCCAGTTGAGATGCGGGAACGTGTGAGCTTTTCAGTCTTTAATGGTATAAGCGGGCATCTCAACACCAAGAGAAGTATCGAAGCGAAGCTAAATAAGGCTTCATGGGCTATATCATATCAATGATAATAGGTAACGTCGGCCTCGACAGCTCGGCCCGCTTTGCATTTCAGAGCCACGCCCACACCGACCACTTCGTCAGCGGCGAGGTTATCTACTCCACCAGGGCGACCAAGTTCCTCAGCCACCTCCGAAAGGGCGGCTTCTACAGGGAAATCGAGTTCGGAAAGAGGTTCTACCTCGGCGATTTCAAGGCCAAACTCTATCCCGCCGGCCACATGCTCGGCTCGGCAGGGATAAAGCTGTGGCTCGAAAACGGGACGCTGTTCTACACCGGCGACACCAAGTGGTTCAAGCTGAGGACTGCCGAGAAGAGCCGCTTCCCGAGGGCGGACTTCCTGGTCATCGAGGCCACCTTCGGCGTTCCGCACTTCACGTTTCCAACGCCGAAAGAGGCCGAAAAGAAGCTGATAGCCTTTGTGGAGGAGGCCCTTGACAGGGGAAAGAGGCCGACCATCTACGTCAACCAGATGGGAAAGGCTCAGGAGGTCATGAAAATACTCGATGTCCACGGCTACACCGTCAAAGCGTCGCGGGAGATGATCAAGGTCGCGCGCGTTTATTCAAAGTTCGGCGTCAAGTTCTGCAACATTTCATCCGAGGGTGACGTCGTTCTGCGCTCCTATCGTTCACCTCGAATTGAGGACTCGCTCTCCCCGTGGGAGCTGACGGTTTCCGGTTTTGGGAGGCTGAAACTCAGCAACCACGCCGACTTCTGGGAGCTCATACGGATAGTGGAGAAAGTTAAGCCCGAGAAGGTCTTCACGGTCTATGGCTCTGCAAAAGAGTTCGCAAGGATTCTTAGAGGGGCAGGCTACGATGCGGAGCCCGTGACGCCAGATTTTAAGGTGAACATTTAGTAACCTTCGGGGACTAAAATCGAAAAGTTTATAAACGACTAGTTTTTAATAACTACCGGTAACCAAAATAAAGACCCTCAGGGGTGATGCCGATGGTCTGGAGGAGGGACCGCTACTGGGACCCCTTTGACCTGATGAGGGAGATTCAGGAGGAGATCGACGCCATATTCAGGGACATCATGCGCGGACCAAGGCTCTGGAGCAGGGGACCAGAGCACTACGAGCTCACCAGCGAGACCTGGCGTGAGCCCTTCGTCGACATCTTCGACCGCGGCGACAAGTTCGTGATAACCGTCGAGCTCCCAGGTGTCAAGAAGGAGGATATCAAGCTCCGCGTTACCGAGGACACCGTTTACATCGAGGCGCAGATGAGGCGCGAGAAGGAGCTCGAAAAGGAGGGCGCAGTGAGGATCGAGCGCTACTACAGCGGATACAGAAGGGTCATCAGACTCCCCGAGGAGGTCATCCCAGAGAAGGCCAAGGCCCGCTACAACAACGGCGTCCTTGAGATAGAGATTCCGAAGAAGACGCCCACCAAGACAAAAGAGGAGGGCTTTGAGGTTAAGATTGAGTGAGAGGGAAGACAAGGGGGACACCCCCTATCTTCCTCTACCATCAAACCCCCGCAGTGGGGTTTCGCCCCACAACCCCACTTTAATTTTACCACAGGAAGGGGCTCCGCCCCCTACGACCCCCGATACAACGATAAAACAGTCTAAAATAAGTCTATCACACTTATCGCTCACAGAAAGGAGGTGGTGAATAATGGCCGAAAAGAGGGAGGTCAAGCTCAAGGTCGCCTCTGCTTATCAGAGGGACGTTGGGAGAGGAATAGTTAGGATAGATCGTAAAGCCATGCGCGAGATTGGCGTTCAAAGCGGAGACATCATCGAGATAATAGGAACCAAGAACACTGCCGCCGTCGTCTGGCCTGCTTACCCCGAGGACGAGGGACTTGGCATCATCAGAATGGACGGAACCCTCAGGAAGAACGCTGGGGTTGGACTCGGCGACGAGGTTACCGTGAGGAAGGCGGACGTCAAGGAGGCGAAGAAGGTCATAGTTGCTCCGACCGAGCCGATTCGCTTCGGTCACGACTTCGTTGAGTGGCTCCACAGCAGGCTCGTCGGCAGGCCGGTAGTCAGGGGAGACTACATCAAGGTCGGCATCCTCGGCCAGGAGCTCACGTTCGTGGTCACCGCAACGACTCCTGCAGGAATAGTTCAGATAACCGAGTTCACAGAGTTCACGGTCAGCGAGAAGCCAGTCAAGGAGGTCACCAAGACCGCCGCGCTCGGAGTGACCTACGAGGACATCGGCGGACTCAAGGACGTCATCCAAAAGGTTAGGGAGATGATAGAGCTTCCGCTCAAGCACCCGGAGATATTCGAAAAGCTCGGCATCGAGCCGCCCAAGGGTGTTCTCCTCTACGGTCCGCCCGGAACAGGTAAGACCCTACTCGCGAAGGCGGTTGCAAACGAGGCCAACGCTCACTTCATAGCGATAAACGGCCCCGAGATAATGAGCAAGTACTACGGCGAGAGCGAGGAGAGGCTCAGGGAAGTCTTCAAGGAGGCTGAAGAGAACGCACCGGCAATAATCTTCATCGACGAGATTGACGCCATCGCTCCGAAGAGAGACGAGTCACACGGCGAAGTTGAGAAGAGAGTAGTTGCACAGCTGCTCACCCTGATGGACGGCCTCAAGAGCAGGGGTAAAGTCATAGTCATCGGCGCCACCAACAGGCCCGATGCGATAGACCCGGCCCTCAGGAGGCCCGGAAGGTTCGACCGCGAGCTTGAGGTCGGTGTGCCGGACAAGCAGGGCAGGAAGGAAATACTCCAGATACACACCAGAGGAATGCCCCTCGAACCGGAGTTCAGGAGGGGCAAGGTCATCGAGATACTTGAGGAGTTGGAGAGGAGTGACGCCTACCGTGAGAGCGCCGAGAGGGCGCTGATGAAGGTCAAGAACGCGAAGGACGAGGAGGAAATAAAGAGAGTCCTCAGGGAGGTCGACGAGAAGCTCTACGACGAGGTCAAGGCCAGGCTCATCGACGCCCTGCTGGA
>DRGF01000032.1 GCA_011050175.1 Thermococcus sp.
TATTTCCTTTTCTCGGTCAAAAAGCTCTTCCCTCCTTTTCTTCGGTCTCGGGTCGAACAGCATAGGTAATGCCCCCGTTACCAGGTAACGCCCCCATTACCTAAAAGGTTTTTGGAGAAAAGAGAGAAAAGCTCACTCCTCCCTGAAGGCACCGTACTTCTTGGGGTCATAGAAGGGAGGAGTTACCGTTACGGCCTTCTTGGGCTTGTCCCTTATCTCGATCTCAATTTCGAGGCCCGGCTTGGCGTACTCTTCCTTCACGAAGGCTATTCCGATGCCGATTCCAAGGAGCGGTGAAAGGGTTCCGCTGGTGACCTCACCGATGAGCTCACCGTCTGCGTAGACCTTGTAGCCCTCCCTCGGGATTCCCTTGTCGACCATCTTGAAGTGCACCATCTTCCTGCCGAGGCCGCGCTCCCTCTGCTTGAGGAGTGCCTCCTTGCCTATGAACTCCTTGTCCCAGAATATGGCGAAGTCGAGGTTGGCCTGGAGCGGGGTGACCTCGTCGATGTCGGTGCTGAGGAGCTGGAGCTCCTTGGTCTCGTTTCCGTATAGGGTGTAGCCGGCCTCAAGCCTGAGGGTGTCCCTCGCTCCGAGTCCGGCCGGCTTTATGCCGTACTTCTCACCGGCCTCGAGGAGGGTCTTCCAGACGTGCAGGGCCTTCTCCGGCTCGCCCCTCTTCTCCGGGTTCGGGTGGTAGGGGTTGGCGTCCTCGAAGTAGACCTCGAAGCCGTTCTCTCCGGTGTAGCCGCTCCTTGAGAGGAGCATCTTGATTCCGTCGAGCTCAACCTCCTTGGCCTGGAACCACCAGAGCTCGTTGATGTCGATGCCGAAGAGGTCCTTAGCCAGGTCCCTCGCCTTCGGACCCTGTATCGAGAACATGACCATGTCGTAGGTCTTATTTTCAATCTCGAGGTCTATATCGCCGAACTTCTCAATGCCGCGCTTTATGGCGTTGAACCAGGCATCGAGCTTCTCGAAGGCGTCGCTGTCGCAGACCATCATGTAGGTGTCGTCCCCCATGTTGAAGACGAGGGTCTCGTCCTTAACGGCTCCCCTCTCGTTGAGGACGAGCGTGTATGTTCCACTTATCGCGGGGGGCTTTGAGATGTCGTTCGTTGTCACGTACTGGAGGAACTCGAGGGCATCTTTACCGCGGAAGATGAACTCTCCCATGTGGGAGACATCGAAGATTCCGACGCCGTTCCTGACGGCCAGGTGCTCCTCCTTTATGCTTGAGTACCAGATTGGCATCTCCCAGCCTGCAAACTCCTCAACTTTCTTCGCGTTTTCCTTATGCCAGTCAAATATGTGGACCCTCTTGACCATAGATATCACCGTAAAAACTTCAATTGAGACATTATAACCCTTTCCAATGCATGGGTAACAATAATAAGCATCGACGTTCAAATTAATACTGGGGTGTTCAAGATGTTTGAGAAGGTGTTGTACCCGACTGACTTTTCGGACGTGTCCATGCACGCCCTCCGCACATGTATTCCCAAACTCGTCCCCATGGGAATCAAGGAGCTCTACCTCATCCACGTAGTTGATATCACCGTAGTCGAGTTCGAGGCCTTTGAACTCGAGGAGACATACCGCGAAAAGCTGGAGGGGCTGGCTGAGGAGCTGAGGAGGGACGGTTTGAAGGTTGAGGCTATCGTGAGGGTGGGAATCCCCTCGATGGAAATAGCGGAAACCGCCGAGGAGAAGAGCATAGACCTGGTGGTTATCCCCAGCGTGGGTGAGAACATATGGAGGACGATGTTCGTTGGAAGCACCGCCTCGAACCTTGCGAGGGCCACGGAGCGGCCGGTTCTGCTCCTCAAGTACGTAAAGAGCGGAGATGACTTCAAGCTGTCCGTCGACTGTACTGAGGTATTCAGGCGCCCGCTGGTGGCCCTGGACTTCTCAAACTGCTCCATAAAAGTCCTCAGGATCGTCCGGGAGTTTGAGGAGCTGGTGGAGAAAGGAATTCTCCTGCACTCGGTTGACTACGGGGGCATGGATGAGCTGGAGCACAACATAGAGCTGGCGAAGAAGAACCTCGAGAAGTCCGTGAGGGGACTGAGGGCGAGGTTCGAGGCCGAGGTGATGGTGGGCTCGGCGAGCCAGGCGATAATAGGGACGTCGCTCACAAAGAACGCTACCCTCATCGTCATCGGCAAGAAGGGAAGAAGCTTCATCAAGGACCTGCTCCTTGGAAGCACCGCGGAGCGCGTTATAAGGGACTCAAAAGTTCCCGTGCTGCTGGTCCCATGTGATTGACCTCAGTCTGGAACGGCTTCCACATCAGGATTCGGTAGCTACCCTGTTGCCATCATCGGTCGTTTCTTTCTCCGATTTTTGCCTTATAAACCTACTCCCTCGTGCTCTCGCCTGTCATCACGGCGGAGGCTATCATGTGGGCCAGCCGGAGGGGTTCGGGGGTTAAGCCCGTCCTCGTGGTGGCTCTGATTATCTCAGCCGCGGTCTTCTCGTCCACACCCACCGCCTGGAGGTAGAGCTTTTCGGGTATTACCTCAACCAGAGGTGGTGCTTTCTTGAGAATCTTGAGTCTCTTCTCTGCGTCGGAGAAATGCTTCCTGAGCGCGGCCTCCATAGCGCCAACGTCGGGCCTCTTCCGGACGACCACCACAACCGGCAGTCCTGTGTCCCTGTGGAGCCTCTCAAGGTCAACGACGTTGAAGCCGGCGTAGGTTATCCCCTTGAGCATTATCACGCGCAGGTCTTTGAATCTGGATGAGTTGACTGCCTCTATCATCGCATCGGTGGCGTCGTCCCCGTCGACGGTTATCCACCGCGAGAGAACGCCGACTACCTCTTGAGAGCCCTTCATGACGACGCCTATCAGAATCGTTTTCTTCCGCTGGAGTTTGGATGAAAAAGAGAACGTCCCATCGTCAAACCCGACGACGCGTATCTGGGGTTTGACTTTCCGTATCATGACAGCACCTTCTCAAGCCACTCCGCGTATTCTCTGTTTACCTTGTCCACCTCTATCCTGGCTATCAAGGGCACTGTGTAGGGGTGCATCTCCTTGATGGCGTCCCTCAGCTCCTTCCACTTCTCGACCTCAGTCTTGAGTATGGCGCCGACTTCCGTGTCCTCCTCTATCTTCCCCTGCCACCAGTAGAAAGCCTTGTGCTCCCTCAGGTTGGCGCAGGCGATGAGCTTCTTTTCGAGGAGTGCCTTAACCACTTTCTCGGCGCTCTCCCAATCGGGGAACGTCGTGTAAACCATTATCATGTCCATTATCCCACCCATTCTAAGCTCAACGGATAAGCTTAAATCGGTTGCGGGAGTAGTAGAGACGGGATGTGGTATGGGACTGGTGAGGGCGCACCTTAGAATCCACGGGCGCGTTCAGGGCGTTGGTTTCCGCTGGAGCATGCAGAGGGAGGCTAGAAAGCTCGGCGTTAATGGGTGGGTGCGGAACCTGCCCGACGGCACCGTTGAGGCGGTTATAGAAGGGGACGAGGAGAGGGTTGAGGCCCTGATAGGATGGGCGCACCAGGGGCCGGCTCTCGCGAGGGTGACCCGCGTTGAGGTAAAATGGGAGGAGCCCGAGGGGCTTGAGGGGTTCAAGGTTACTGGCTAGCTGAAAGGCGCTCCATCAGGACCCTCTTGGGGCAGTACTTGACCTCGCAGTAGTTGCAGACGTACCTCTCTTTATCCTTCTCGGGCGTGTGGAGTATGAGCTTCTTGAAGCCCTCCATTTCCTTGATCTTCATGAAGACGTCGACGGGGAGCGTCCCGTCGATGACAATGTAAAGCTTTGTCGGCTCCTCCTTTAGGTTTCTGCTAAAGACCTCCATGACGGAAACCCCGTTCTGGTGTAGGAGCCCGAGAACCTGCGAGAATCCCTCAAGGTACCTCTCTTTGTCCAGGTCTATCTCAAGGACTTCCCACCCCATCAGTGGTGCCACTTCGGTGAGGCTGGGGAGGGGGTTGAGTCTCTCGAATATCAGCTTGAGGGGGTATGTTTTCTCTATGTATTCAATCGTGTGATAGACTATCTTTCTGTTAACCCCGATTACCCTGGCTAACTCGCTTATTGGAACTTCAACGTTCCTGAGGTATATCTTACCGTTCTTCACGCTGAGGCCGTTCTCAAAAAGGAACTCTGCGACCTTTCTCCTGGCGGGATAATTTTTGAAGTATGCCTCGAGTATGAGCATCATCTTTGTTCACCTCTTACCCATATGTGAGTAGAAATGGATATTTAAATCTTTCCCCTGCGGCGCAAGTTTATTAACGATGCCCACGGCTTTCACCTCGGGGGTGAGGGTATGGCTGAGTTTGACGTTGTGGGAATCGGCAACCTTAACTACGACATAATAATGCTCATCGAGCGCTTTCCGGAGTTCCACGAGAAAGTTAACGCGGAGGAGGCGTTCTTCGGCCTCGGTGGGGCGGCCGCTAACACCATAAGCTGGCTCGCACACTTCGGCCTGAAAACCGGTTACATAGGCGCCGTTGGACGGGACGAGATAGGTGAGGCGCACCTCTCGTACTTCCGGAGGATAGGCGTTGACACCGGCGGGATAAAGGTCGTCGATGCACCATCGGGCGTGGCGATAGCGATGATACGCGGGGAGGACAAGAGGATAGTGAAGTACCCCGGTGCGAACCGTCTCAAGGAGGTGGATTTCGATTACCTCTCCCGTGCTAGACACATTCACCTCTCGTCCAACCCGCCGGAGACGATCGAGAAAGTGGTGGAGTTCGCGAACGAGAGGGGGATAACCGTTTCCCTGGACATAGGGGAGGCCCCGCTGTCGAGGGAAATCGAGGAGAGGGTCGATTACCTGATGATGAACGAGGACGAATACCGGAGGAAGTTCGGTTCCCTCGACCTTTCCCTCTGCCGGGCCAAAAACCTCGTGGTAACTTTGAACGGGGGAGGGGCGCTGGTCAGAGACGCTTCCGGAAACGTTCACGAAGTCAGAGGACTCAGTGCGGAGGTCGTCGTTGATTCCACTGGAGCGGGCGACTCCTTCGACGCGGGCGTTATCTACGGTGTTCTCAGGGGATGGAGTCTGAAAGACGCCGCGAGGCTCGGCATGCTCCTCGCGTACCTCACGGTCCAGAAGGTTGGGGCCAGGAGCGCGGTGATGTCTCTTAAGGAAGTCATGGCCACAGCGAAGAAAGTGGGGCTCGACCTTCCCTTTGAGGAGGAATGAACGGGCTCTTTTTCCTTTTAATTGGGTGGGGTTTCTTTTTTCATAACGTTTAAATACCTATCATTATACTTGTTCCAAGCTTGTCCTTAGGAAACCCTTAAAAATCCGTGCCCTAAAAGTCTTAGAGAGACCAAAAGTCCTTGGAGTGGAGGTGGCGCGCTTGGAAATCATAATCGACAACTTCAAGCCCAAGATCACCCGTCCGTTCAAGCGGAAGAACGAGTACTGGGTCAAGCTCATTCTCCCGGAGGGAGAGGAGTACATAATGAAGTTTAAGACCCCCCTGGAGGCGGAGGATGCCATATACGGCATGCTGGATGACCTTCAGGTTTATGGGGGGAAGGTCAAACTTCACCTCCGCGAGGGAAACGTTATCGAACACATAGAGGTTATAGAACTCTACAAGCCCTCGGCGAAGGAGCTCCTCAACGAGTACTTCACCGAGTGAGCCTATTTAATGTTCTTTTCTGTTCATTGTAGTTGGAAATATGACAAAAACCTATATATAGTTCTGCATGCATAGTTTAATATTGGACAGCTTTGTGGGCGTGAAGTCAGGATTAAATATTCTCTGGAGGTTGTCGCTGTGGCAAGGCGGAAGAACAAGGAGCTCATCGAATTCGCAATGGACATGGGAGGCGAGGAAGCCGTCGAGGTAATCAAGGCTCTAGAGAAGAAGAAGGAAGCCACGGACGAGGAACTGGCTGAGATGACCGAAATACGCGTTAATACCGTGAGAAAGGTTCTCTACATGCTCTACGACCAGGGACTGGCCGAGTTCAGGCGCATAAGGGACAAAGAGACCGGCTGGTATTACTACTACTGGCACCTTGATACCAAGCGTCTCCCCGAGATACTCCGCTCCAAGAAGATGGCGGAGCTCAAGAAGCTCAAGGAGATGCTTGAGGAGGAGACCGGTGAGATGTACTACCACTGCGGCACGCCGGGCCATCCAAAGCTCACCTTTGATGAGGCCATGGAGTACGAGTTCCAGTGTCCGATATGCGGGGCCATGCTCATGCAGTACGACAACACCGAGGTCGTGGAGGAGCTCAAGAAACGCATCGAAGAGCTCGAGATAGAACTCGGCCTCAGGAAGAAGCCCAGAAAGAAGTCCAACTGAATGGCTGTCCTTTAATGAACTTCGGGGATGGTGAGAATGAAAGAAGTGGTTATTCTTGAGAAAGTTTACGGCGATAGGAGCGGTTTTCTCAAACTCGATAGGAGACTAAAGGCCCTCCTGGGTGACTTGGAAGTTGAGTGGAAGCTTTCCGCCGTCAAGAAGAACTGGGTAAAGGTTTCCATTACGGGCGAGGATGAGGAGATAAGCGCAAACCTGGTGCGCGAGGAGTTCGGCGAGGTTCCTTACAAGCTGAGCGCGGTTAAAGAGGGCGAGACGTACCGCGGCCGCTTCATAGACCTTGGAAAGGTGGGCTACGGCGCCTACATTGACATTGGAATTTTCCGCCCGAGGCCCAAAGATGCCCTTCTGCCGCTCTACTACCTGAAGGAGACCTTCGGTGAGATGCCGGTCAGGGAGATGATAA
>DRGF01000133.1 GCA_011050175.1 Thermococcus sp.
AACCTGAAAGCTTCCCTCAACATCGCGATTTCTTCCTCTCTAAGCCTGTTTTTCTCCCACCGCTCTTTCATGCTGAGGTTCTCATCCTCCACGTCGAGAACAGCCTTCCTGACGCCACCCCTTAGATGGGCGCAGTCTCCAGCATAGCGGGGTATCACGTGCAGGTGGAGGTGTGGAACCGTCTGTCCAGCGGCTCTTCCGAGGTTCGCCCCCACGTTGAACCCGTCTGGCTTGAGGGCTTCCTTTAGCTTTTCCATGGCAAGTTCAATGCCCCGGACTAGGGCAGTCTTCTCTTCATTGCTCAATTTCTCCCAGCTCTCGACGTGTCTCCTTGGGACGACTAGCAGGTGCCCTCGACTTGCCGGATAGGAGTCGATTAGAATTCTGATGAGTTCGTCCTCGTAGAGGACTACCTCGCTCCCTGCCTTGCAGAAGGGGCACTCCATCTCCAACACCAAAGGCTTAAAACGGGTTTCAAATAAAAAGGCCTCGGTGAGTGGAGTGGAAGAGACCCTTGCGGTAATGGGCAAAACGTACCGGAAGTTCCTTGCTTTGGGCCTGGGGTTCATGGTAGTGGCCTTTGCCATGATGATACTCCAGCCCCTTGGGAGGGAGCCTTCGCTCATCCTGGCGGTGATACTCTTCATCGTGGCGTTCATCCCCTTGGAATTCGCCCGCAGGATTGCGAGAAAGATGGCGATGGTGGCCTTTAGGGTGAATAGAAAAGCTTAATTAGGCCGTCCTAGAAATCCTAAGGAGAGAGTGGAGGAAAATCGCGATAATTTGTTAGAGGTGATGTAAAATGGCGTTTGTACCACCACAGGCAGGTTATGACAGGGCCATTACTGTTTTCAGCCCTGACGGAAGGCTTTTCCAGGTAAACTATGCGAGGGAAGCCGTTAAAAGAGGAGCAACCGCTGTCGGCGTCAAGTGGAAGAACGGCGTCGTCCTCGCGGTTGAGAAGAGGATAACCAGCAAGCTCATCGAGCCGAGCAGCTACGAGAAGATTTTCCAGATCGACGACCACATCGCAGCCGCTCCGAGCGGCATAATAGCAGACGCCCGCGTCCTTGTGGACAGGGCCAGGCTGGAGGCCCAGGTTTACAGGCTCACCTACGGCGAACCCGTCCCGCTCACCGTTCTGGTGAAGAAAATCTGCGACCTCAAGCAGGCCCACACCCAGTACGGCGGTGTGAGGCCCTTCGGTGCCGCCCTGCTCATGGCGGGCGTGAACGACAAGCCAGAGCTCTACGAGACCGATCCGAGCGGGGCCTACTTCGAGTGGAAGGCAGTGGCAATAGGCAGCGGCAGGAACACCGCCATGGCGATCTTCGAGGAGCACTACACCGACGACATAGACATGGACGGGGCCATAAAGCTCGCGATAATGGCGCTGGCCAAGACCCTTGAGGAGCCGAGTGCGGATGGAATAGAGGTCGCCTACATAACCACCGAGGACAAGCGCTGGAAGAAGCTCTCAAGGGAGGACGTAGAGAAGTACCTCTCAGAGATACTGGAAGAGCTCAAGAAAGAGGAAGTCGAGGAGAAGGAAGAGGACTACTCCGAACTCGACCAGAACTACTGAGGTGACGGGCGATGCCGATAAGCGTTGATAAGGCAGTCATCGCCCGTCTGAAGACGCACGGTGAGACGTTCGAGATACTGGTTGACCCCTACCTCGCGAAGGACTTCAAAGAGGGCAAGGACGTTCCGATAGAGGAAATCCTTGCCACCCCCTACGTTTTCAAGGACGCCCACAAGGGCGATAAGGCCAGCGAGCACGAGATGGAGAAGATATTTGGAACCAGCGACCCCTACGAGGTGGCCAAGGTAATCCTCCGCAAGGGAGACGTCCAGCTCACCGCGGAGCAGAGGCGGCAGATGATAGAGGACAAGAGGCGCTACATAGCGACGGTAATACACAGGCACGCGGTTGACCCCAGAACGGGTTTTCCCCACCCCGTTGACAGGATTCTCCGGGCGATGGAAGAGGCCGGTGTCCACGTTGACCTGTTCAAGGACGCCGAGGCCCAGATTCCAGGTATCGTTAAGGCGATACGCCCAATACTGCCGCTCAAGATGGAGATGAAGGTCATCGCGGTCAAGATACCCGGCGACTACGTCGGAAGGGCCTACGGTGAAGTCAGGAAGTTCGGAAAGATAAAGCGCGAGGAATGGGGAAGCGACGGCTCGTGGATGTTCCTCATAGAGATACCCGGCGGTGTCGAGGAGGAGTTTTATGAGAAGCTTAACGCCCTCACGAGGGGCAATGTGGTAACTAAACTGATAGAGAGGAAGGGACTATGAGGCGGATTTTTGTAAAGAGTAGGGAACTTGTGGTTCCGGGCACTTTGCTGGCCCAGGGGCCGTTTAAGAACGGAAGAGGGACTTTCAGAGAGGGCAACAGGATATACTCCACTGTCGTTGGGCTCGTTGAGGTAAGGGGCAATACCATACGCGTTATCCCCCTAGAGGGCCCGTACATACCAGAGGTCGGCGACAACGTCATAGGTAAGATAGTGGACGTCAGGTTCTCCAACTGGACGGTTGACATAGGCGCCCCGTATCAGGCGGGCCTCCGCGTTCAGGACGCAGTGGAGGAGCGCATAGACCTTGCAAAGACGGACCTGCGCAGGATATTCGACATAGGGGACATAATCTACGCCAAGATAAAGGCGTACAACGAGATAAACCAGATAGACCTCACTACGAAGGGCATGCCCTTTAAGGGAGGGCCCCTGCGCGGGGGGCAGTTGGTGGAGATAACCCCCTCCAAGGTGCCCAGGCTCATCGGTAAGGGAGGTTCAATGATAAACCTCATCAAGAAGCTGACGGGAACGAGGATAATAGTCGGCCAGAACGGCTGGGTGTGGGTCAGCGGAAAGAACGAGGAGCTCGAAAAGCTGGCCATCGATGCCATCCTCAAGGTGAACAGGGAGAGCCACACTCAGGGACTGACCGACAGGGTCAAGGAACTTCTCATGACCCGGCTCCAGGAGCTCAAGGAGCGCGGAATTATTGATGAGATACCTCAGATTGAGGAGCCAACCTCTGAAGAGGGTGAGGAAGAATGATGGGCAAGCCAGAGGATTTAAAGCTCATAGATGAGAACGGAAAGAGGATAGACGGGAGAAAGAAGTATGAATTAAGACCCATTAAGATGGAAGTTGGTGTTCTAAAGAACGCTGATGGCTCCGCCTACGTTGAGTGGGGTAAGAACAAGATACTCGCCGCCGTTTACGGGCCGAGGGAGATACACCCCAAGCACCTCCAGAGGCCGGACAGGGCCATCCTGCGCGTCCGCTACAACATGGCCCCATTCAGCGTCGAGGAGAGGAAGAAGCCCGGCCCGGACAGGAGAAGCGTTGAGATAAGCAAGGTCATAAGGGGTGCCCTTGAGCCGGCGCTGATACTCGAGATGTTCCCCAGGACTTCCATAGACGTGTTCATCGAGGTCCTCCAGGCCGATGCCGGAACGCGCGTCGCCGGAATAACTGCTGCGTCACTCGCCCTCGCAGACGCGGGCGTGCCTATGAAGGACCTCGTCGCCGCCTGCGCCGCTGGAAAGATAGAGGGCGAGATAGTGCTCGACCTCAACAAGGAGGAGGACAACTACGGTGAGGCCGACGTGCCCGTTGCCATAATGCCGCTCAAGAACGACATCACCCTCCTCCAGATGGACGGATACCTCACGAAGGACGAGTTCATCGAGGCAGTGAGGCTCGCCATCAAGGGTGCCAAGGCGGTCTATCAGAAGCAGCGCGAGGCGCTGAAGGTCAAGTATCTCAAAATAGCCGAGGAGGTCGGTGGAGGTGAGTGAAATGGAGATAATGGCGGGCATAATGCGCGACCACATCCTCGCGCTCCTCAAGGAAAACAAGCGCGTGGACGGCCGCGGCCTTGAAGACTACAGAGACCTCGAGATCAAAGTCAACGTCATCGAGAAGGCCGAGGGCTCCGCGTGGGTCAGGCTCGGCAACACTCAGGTGCTCGTAGGCGTTAAGGTCGACATGGGAGAGCCCTTCCCAGACCTTCCGGACAGGGGTGTCATAACGACCAACGTGGAGCTCGTCCCCCTTGCCTCCCCGAGCTTTGAGCCTGGACCCCCGGATGAGAACGCCATAGAACTCGCCCGTGTGATAGACAGGGGTATAAGGGAGAGCCAGGCGGTTGAGCTTGAGAAGCTCGTCATAGTCCCGGGCAAGCTCGTCCGTGTCGTTTTTGTGGACGTCCACGTCCTCGACCACGACGGCAACCTCCTCGACGCGAGCGGAATCGGTGCTATAGCGGCACTGCTCAGCACTAAGATACCGAAGGTGGTCTACAACGAGGAGACCGACGAGGTCGAGGTTCTCGACGAGTGCGAGCCCCTCCCGATCAGAAGGGTGCCGATACCGGTCACCTTTGTCAAGATTGGTCAGAACCTCCTTGTGGACCCCAACCTCGATGAGGAGCGCGTCATGGACGGCAGGATAACCGTGACCACTGACGAAAATGCCATGGTCTCTTCCGTCCAGAAGAGTGAGGGCGGTTCGTTCAAGCTTGAGGAGGTCATGTACGCGGTCGACACCGCGATAAAGAAGGCCGCTGAGATAAGGGAGAAGGTTCTTGAGGCCGTCAAGGCCGAATGACCTTTTCCCTTTTGGTGGTTTTTATGGGCCTTGTGGACGCCATCGCAGTGGTCGTGATGGTTCTCTTCACGCTCCAGTTTCTTGCACTGGCGGTTAGGGGCGGCTCAAAAAAGGAGCTCTTCCTGACCCTCGCGCTCTTTTCGATTACCCTCGGCGTCTGGCTCATCTACAACGCCTCCTTCACATGGGGATGGGACTTCTACACCTACGTACCCCTTGCCTTCGCGGTTGCCACATTTCTCCTGAGCGTTTTTGGACTCTATCGGCTGCGCGAGGAGGAAGGACTGGGCGAATTTCAGAAAGAGATATAAACACAAATGCCCAAAATAATCCAGCCTTATGATTAATTGGGGGGAACGGTTATGGGATTGTTTGACAGCCTTAAGAAGAAGGACGAAAAGCCCAAGCCCAAGAAGAGGCCGCCGGCGGCGGTTAAGAAGAGTGTTGCCGCTCCCAGGCATGACATCGATGTTGTTCCTCTTGAGGAGGATGTTCTTGCTAAGGAGCTAGTCAAGCCCCAGCTCAGGTACCTCAAGAAGATCGTCGTCACCAGCTATGCAGACCTTGAGAGGATATCCGAGGAGCTTCAGAACGGCAACATAATTATCGTTGACCTCTCTCCACTTGAGGTGAAGCCGGAGGTTCTTGAAAAGGTCGCTGAACAGCTCAAGGGCATGGTCGGAGCCCTCGGCGGTCAGGCCGCTAAAATATGCAAGCACGAGATAAAGCTCATTCTCGTCCCGTCGGACATCAAGATAGCCAAGTGATTTCCTTTTTGGCCCCTTTCTACTTCTGCCTACCATGGGTTTATAAAGGGGTCAGTCCCTCTATTCTCCGGTGGTGCGAGATGACGGAAGGTGAGAAACCCGGGGTCGATGTGGGAGAGGCGGATGATATCCAGGTCATCTCTCTTGGGGACTGTCCGATCTGCGGCGGCAAGGGCACGCTCAAGGCCATGCAGTACATCCACGAGATACCCTACTTCGGCAAAGTCATGGAAAGCACGATAATCTGTGAGAAGTGCGGCTACAGGAATGCCGACGTCATGATACTCGAAGACAGGCCTCCCAAGTCCTACTCAGTTCGCGTTGAGGAGGAAAAAGACCTCTTCACCCGCGTGGTCAGGAGCAAGAGCGGTACAATCGAGCTGGACGAGATCGGTGTCAAGATAGAGCCGGGCCCTGCGGCAGAGGGCTTCGTCAGCAACGTCGAGGGCGTTCTTGAGCGCGTTCGTGAGACCCTCCTCATGACAAGGAACTTCAAGAAGCAGGAGGGGGACGAGGAGGCGGTTAAGAAGGTCGATGAAATACTTCAGTACATCGAGGACGTCAAAGGAGGCAAAAAGCCGCTTACAGTTAAGATTATGGATCCCCTCGGCAACAGCGCCCTCATAGGTGAGAAGGTTAAGAGCCGCCTGCTCACGCAGGAGGAAATTGACAGCCTCAGCCTCGGGCCCTACGTCAAAGTTGAGCCCGAGGAGGGCTCAGAGGAGAACCCTGAAAGTGATTCTTAGAGGTAGAGCGCCTCCCTCGACAGGAGGTCCTCTATCAAATCTTTTACCCACCCCTTCCGGGTTCTTCTTGAGAGGTGGATTATTCCCTCAACATGAACCCCGTAGCGCTCTTTCATTTCTTCCCTGCTCATGGGCTCCTTAAAGAGGAATGGCCTCTCTATCGTGAAGGCGTAGCCGTACTTCTTGATGTACTCCCCCAGCCACTTTTTCCCGTTCTCTCCGTGAACGAGGGTCAGGCCGCTTGTGTCTTTTGTCATCTCCCACAGCGTGTCGAGGTCGGCCTTTGTGACCTCCCCGACTTCAAAACCGCCGGCTATGGTACCCCTCTTTGTCAGGGTCTGCTCCTCGTGGAGACCGAGCCTTCTGAGAGTGTCCCTGAGCTCGTAGGGGTTCCCCCTTGCCACGTAGAGAAAGACGACGTCCCCCTCGTTGAACGCCCTGCTCTTCCTGAGCTCCACCGTTTTCAGTCCCCTGAATATCAACTCCGCATAGACCTGGTGGAGCGCTATCACGTGCTCCATGGTTTCACC
>DRGF01000044.1 GCA_011050175.1 Thermococcus sp.
AGTGCGCTCGCTGCAGTGATGCTCTATGGGGAGAGGGTCGGCCTCAACTACTCCGATAGGAAGCACCGCTTTGGAACCGTGGTGGCTATAGCGGTCCTTGGGTTCCTGGCCTTCTACGCGTACTTTGGCAGGGAGCTCTTCAACTTCCTCGGCGGCGCTACCCAGTCAAACCCGCTCTACCAGACCGTTGCCGAGCTCGCAAGGACCGAGTGGAAGACAATAGCCGGATACTACAGCGTCAGAACAAAAGATGGCCTCGTGTTCCTGCTCTCACTCGCCGGTTTCATCATAGTGCTCGCAAGATTCATCAGAAAGCTCCTCAATGGCGACCTCACGGGTTACAAAGAGGTCTTTCTCGTCAGCTACTACATTGGATCGGTTTACCTGCTCCTAATGGCGGTCAGGTTCGTGTTCCAGGCTTCAGGAGCCATACTCCTCCTGACGGGCGTTGCGATTGGAGAGGCCTTCATCTTTGTTGAGAACATGAAAGACAGCGCCAGCACCAAGGCTCTCTACGCGGTGCTCCTCATCCTCCTGTTCATGCCCGTTCCAGTTATAGGCGCCCAACATACGAACACCATAGCCAAAGCTTATGCGAAGAGCCAGGGCTCTGTTCCACCCGAGTGGGTGAACACTCTCACCTGGCTCAGGGAGAACAGCCACCCGCTTGACAGCGCCACCAGCTGGTGGGACTACGGGTACTGGATCGAGTCGAGCCTGCTCAGCCACAGGCGCTCGGCCACCGACGGCGGCCACGCCTACGACAGGCGCTACATCGTGGCAGACTTCTTCGCCCACTCCGGAGACGAAAGCGAGCAGGACTTCGAGGCCTGGGAGCTGAACTACATGATAGCATGGCAGCAGGACATCTACAAGTTCAACGCCATAAGCTACCTCGGCGGTGCTATCAACCACTACGAGCAGACGCACGTCCCGATGTTCCAGGTCATCTCAACACAGCAGATTCAGTACGCCAACGAAAGCGGCAGGCTTGCAGTCTACATAGCATCAGGAAACAATGTGTACCAGCCAATAGCAACCATTGACCTCACAACGGGGCAGGTAATAGGCGGCAGGGGGGACATACCCTACGTCCTCTACATCTTCGGCAACTATGGACTGCTGGCGTACCAGAAGATAGCCTTCAGCAACTTTGTTAGGCTGGCGTTCCAGATTCCGTACTCCATCGAGCCGTGGGACGCCCAGAAGCTGTTCGCTAACTTCAAGCCGGCATACAGCAACGGAGGAGTTTCAACCTACGAGTTCAGGCCCTTCGCAGTGTACAGGATAGACAAGTACGAGAACGGCACCTGGAAGACCTTCTACAGCACCCTCAGCGGTGGAGAACTTCCAATGGGAGAACAGAAGCTCAGGCTCTGGATATCCGCCTTTGGAAGGGACGTCAAGGACGCAAAGCTCGTCTTCGAGGCATACAACGGTACTGAGCTGGTAGCAAAAGAGGTTGTCGCTGAGGGCCTCAGCATAGACCACCTCAACGAAACCCCAATTGAGGTAACCCTCACCATACCCAGCGCCACCAGCTACCGCTTTGTCCTGGTTCAGGACGGCCCGGTGGGAGTGCTCAACGGAGCACCAAAGGTCGATGGGAAGGTCGCCAACCCAACGTACATCCTCGGCGAGGGACAGAGCGGCCAGCTCGAGCTCAAAGCCGCGTTCAGAAAGGACTACGACAATGTAAAGCTCACACTCAGGGCGAGCATAGTCTACTACATCGCCCCCAACGGCAAGGACATAGAAAAGGACGACTTCTACCTCGAGCCCCACCAGGACATCATAACCTACGTCCCGGTCAAGGAGCTGAGCGTTAAGGAGGGCGACAACACGATAGTCGCCCAGGCCAGCATGCCCGAAAACGTCTTTGAGAACTACATCCAGGAGCTCTACAAGAAGTACGGCGAGGACAAGGTCGTCATAGTGAGGAAGAGGGTAGAGCCGGTGTTCATTGCAAAGAAGGAGTACGTGATCTGGGAGGGTTAATCCCTCACTATTTTTATGTCTTCCAGCTTTTTTAGCCCCTCTTTTTCCGCCGTTTTGACCACACCGGGAACGAACTCCTCGGGGGGCTTAAGGAGGATCGCCTCCACGCTCTCGAAGCCGAGCCTCTTCAGGGCAAAAGCCCTGTGGTGGCCATCTATGATGTAGTACCTCCCCCCATAAGGGATCGCTATTATCGGGGCATCGTACCCGTGCTTTATCTCCTGGAGGACCACGAGGAGCTTGCCCTCGCTCAGCTCCGCCTGGGTGGGGACAACGTCGTCCAGGGGGATAAAGGCCCTCTCAAGTTCAAATTCAATGCAATAGATTGTCTTGTACTCTCGCCTTATCCGCTCCGCGCGTTTGAACGCCTCTTCCCTGGTGATGAGGCTTATCTCGCTCAATCCTTCACTCCCCTAACGGCGATAAACGCGGCCAGGTCTCTGCATCGTTTGTAGCATTTTCTATCCACTTTTTCTGCGAAGCCAAGGAAGGGCCAGAACGAGGGGAAGAATATCACCCCTGCGCTCTCCACTTCTGTGAAGCCCGCGCTCTTAAGGAGCATTTCAAGCTCGCCGGGAGTGTAAAAGCGGGCGTAACGGTAGGCTGTCTCGACGAAGAGGCTCTTCAGGCGTTTGAAGAAAAACCATGAGCTTCTCCCGTTCATGGTCCCAATGAGAACTTCTCCCCCCGGCTTAAGGACGCGATGTATCTCGGCGATTACATTCTCCGGCTCGTGGATGAACTCAAACATCGTGACGCTCAGCACGAGGTCAAAGCTTTCATCCGGAAATGGGAGCGAGTATGCATCGCCCTTAATGCAGTTCAGCCCCTTTGAGCGCGCTATTTTCAGCATCTCCTCGCTGGCGTCGAGGCCGATGACATCAAAACCGCGCTTTTTGAGTTCAAGGGTGTAGTTTCCTGTGCCGCAGCCCAGATCCAGGGCCTTACCAGATTTTGTGTGGAGCATGGAGAATACCAGCCACTTCTCAGTCCTGTCCACGTACCGGCCCGTCCTCGTCCGGTACCAGTCGTCGTAGCGGTTTGCTATTTTGTTGAAGTACTCGGCCATTTGAACATCATCTCACCTTACAATTCGATAACGGGTTCGACGCCCTCAACCGCCCCCCGCGGGCGGGAAGATATGCACCTCGTCATCGTCCTTCAACTCGGTATCAAGGCCCTTGATATGAAGAACGTTGTGGCCGTTCACGAGAATCATGCCGTCTATGGGCTTGTCCGGGCCGACGCGGGGCGTTCCCAGGAGCTGCTTCTTTATCTCAGGATTATAATGCTCGGCAATGTAGTCTATGAGCTCGCGGACGGTTCTCACACCGTGAACCTCTATCTCTTTCTTTCCGATGAGCTCCCGAAAGGTCGCATAGAACTTAACCTTCATAAAACCACCTAAAAATCTTGGGAGAAGAGGACTAAAAACTTTACTCGTTTTCTTCCCGCTTCTTTTCGCGGTTGTGTATGTAGTCGAGGAGCGGCCTTATTCTCTCCCAGACCTCGTTTATGCCGCCGTGGCCATCAACCCGGACGTAGATGCCCTGTTTCTTGTAGAACTTGATTATCGGCTCCATATTTCTGACGTAGAGGTCGTAGCGCTTCGCCACTATGTCTGGCTTATCATCTTCCCTCTGCACGAGCTGAGAACCGCACAGGTCGCATTTACCGGAGACTTTGGGGGGCCGGTACTTAAGGTGGTAAATGGCACCGCATCCGGGGCATATCCTCCTCCCGGAGATGCGCTCGACACTTTCTTCCTTGGAAAGGAATATCTCCATTGCCACGTCTATCTTTATGCCGTGGTCGTACAGGTAGTTCTCAAGCGCGAGAACCTGCTCCGCCGTTCTCGGGTAGCCGTCGATGATAAAGTTGCTCCGGTCTCGCCTTAAACGGGAGATTACAAGGGTATTGACGACGATGTCGGGAATGAGCTCCCCCTTTGCGAGGTATTTCTCCATCTCCTTTCCGAGCGCACTCCCCTTTTCAATCTCCGCCCGTATCATGTCCCCCAAAGAGATGTACGTCAGCCCATACCGCTCCGTTATCGTCCTTGAATGGGTGGACTTCCCACTCCCGGGGGGGCCGAATATCAGGATGTTCATTTTTCTCACCGTTAGTTATTTGTCTTCCGAAGGCTAAAATATTTGTGGTGGTGGCCATGCGCCTGAGTACCGGCTTTGTAAGGGCCTCCGGCTATGCCCATAAGGTGAGGCGCGTTCTCTTTGCTCTGACACGAGGAAAGGTCGACCCGAAGGAGGTCGTCAGGGCCGCCGGCGAACTAAACCAGCACATTTTTGAAAAGCTGGGAGAACTGGGAGTCGAAAAGAGCGACGTCATACGGATAACAGTACCTTTCACTATCGAAGATGGAAAGATTGAGTGGGACTACGAAAACCTGAAGATAGAGGTTTACAAGAAGAGCGAGGAGGAGAAGCTAGCAATGGCAATGGAGGAGATCGAGGAGCGCGAAAAAGCCCTTGAGGAACAGATAAAAGAGCTCGAAGAGCTTGCACTTCAGCTGAAGGAGACCAGCGAGAAAATACTGGAAAAACTGGAGGAGCTCAAGCAGGAACACACCTCCCTGAAGCTCAGGGCGGAGGGGTGAGCGGGAGAAAAATAAACGCGGGCAAGCACGTAGGATGCAGGTGGCCCCCAGCTCTTATTTTTGAATTAAACGGTGAATATTCTGATGGTGTTGGTGCCCACGGTCTTTCCGATGGGGGTTCCCTTTGTCAACAGGACTGTATCGTTCTCCTTGACGAGACCGAGGCCGGTTATCAGGCGGAGTATCTCCTCCTCGCTGGTCTCCTCCACGACGAACGGATAGACACCATAGGAGAACATCAGCGTGTTGCCGACCCACTCGTCCCGTACGAAGGCAAGAACCCACTGCTTCGGCTTGAAGCGCGAGATGAGCCTCGCGGTCTCGCCCGTTCTCGTCGGGGTGAGGATGTGCTTGATGTCCATCGAGTTCAGGGCCTCGATGATGCTCCTTGCTATCGTGTCCTTTATTGTGCCTTTCCTGGGCATCCTGCCCTTCCACTCGCTCATCTTCCACTCCACTATGCGCGCGGACCAGAGGGAATCCCTGTACGCCTCGATCGCCTTGGCTATCCTGGCCATCATTTTCACAGCCTCGACTGGATACTTACCAACTGCAGTTTCCTCCGAGAGCATCACAGCGTCCGTGCCGTCGAGGATGGCGTTGGCAACGTCGGTGACCTCGGCCCTCGTGGGGAGCTTCTCCTCTGTCATGCTCTCCAGCATCTGCGTGGCGGTGATTGCCGGTTTGCCTGCGAGGTTGGCCTTATGGATGAGCTTCTTCTGGAGAACTGGCAGCTTCTCTATGGGCATCTCCACTCCAAGGTCTCCACGCGCCACCATTATGCCATCAGCGGCATGGAGAATCTCGTCAAAGTTCCGGACGGCATCGGGCCGCTCTATCTTCGCGATGATAAACATCCTGCCGCCCTTTTCCTCAACAAAGCGCCTGACCTTGAGAACGTCATAGGCAGAACCTACGAAGCTTATGCCTATTGCATCTATACCGTGTTCAATGGCGAACTCTATGAACCCGAGGTCGTTCTCCGTTACCGCATCTATCGCTATCCTTGCATTCGGGACGTTTATGCCCTTGTGGGAGAAGAGAGGCCCTCCAACGAGGACTTTACATACCACGTCGGTGCCGCGAACTTCCTCCACGCGGAGGGCGATAAAGCCATCGCTTAGATAAATGATATCACCCTTGGACACCATCTTCGGAAAGTCCTTGAACTGGACTGGGATGATGCCTTCGTTGCCGACTACGTCCCTGGTGGTAAGTGTTACCGTCTGCCACCTTCTGAGGGTTACGGAACCGCCGGCAATCTCCCCAACGCGGATTTTCACTCCAGGAAGGTCACCGAGGATCGCCACTGGGCGGTTCAGCCTCCGGGATACTTTCCTCACCAGCTCAACGGTGCGGGCGTGCTGCTCCAGGTCCCCGTGGGCGAAGTTTATACGCGCCACGCTCATTCCTGCCCTTATCATTGCCTCGATCGTTTTGCTCTTCAGGGATGCGGGTCCGATAGTGGCTACAATCTTCGTCTTATGCGCGGGAAGCTTCATTTTTTCTCACCTATTATTGTAGTTATCGCGGTTCCTAATAACATTTTGCCCATAGGAGTTAGATGCCCGGTGCCAAGCATGACAAGGACCCATGTGGTACCTGTTTTGGGATATCAGAGAGAGTTCGTGCAAAGGACTGTTAGTTGAGGTATTGGAGAGACCATGAAGCGATCATGAAGCCGGACATCTGAAATGGAACTTCACTGATGATAATCCGGAGACATATTTGACCTCAACCTGAGGAAGCATGTTCTGCAGTAGCCGGGTACCCTAGAATCCCATTCTTCCATACTGGCGGGCGGGTTCATAACACACTGGTTGGTACAGTGCTCCAGCCCAAAACCGTGGCCCACTTCGTGGAGAACCCCCTTGAGAAGCCTCGCCTTGAAGAGCTCCAGCGAAGCCCTCAGGCGGTTCTGCGATTCCCTCTCTAGGCCCTCGTCTCCAACTGCCGTTTTCAGCAGCCCGGACAATTCAGG
>DRGF01000094.1 GCA_011050175.1 Thermococcus sp.
ACGTCGTCGATTCTGAGGATCATTATTGCCGCCTCGCTGGCGCTCTTGATGGCCTGCTTCTTGACGCGGAGCGGCTCGATGACGCCGCGCTCCATCATGTCAGTCGGCTCGCCCTCGAAGACGTCGACACCGATGGTCGGCCCCTTCTCCTTGTGGGCGGCGATGACCTTAACGAGGGTCTCGATCGGGTCGAGACCGGCGTTCTCGGCGAGGGTCCTCGGGATGACCTTGAGGGCCTCTGCGAAGGCCTCGATGGCGAGCTGCTCCTTGCCGCCGACCTCCTTGGCGTACTCGTCGAGCCTGATGGCGAGCTCGATCTCCGGGGCACCACCGGCGGCGACGATCTTGCCATCCTCGACGATGTCCTTGACGACCTTGACGGCGTCCTCAAGGGCCCTCTCGACCTCGTCAACGACGTGCTCGGTGCCGCCGCGGATGAGGATGGTGACGGCCTTCGGGTTCTTGCAGCCCTCAACGAAGATCATGTTCTCGCCGGCGACCTTCCTCTGCTCGACGAGCTCGGCCTCACCGAGGTCAGCCGGGGTGAGGTCGCGGACGTTGGTGACGATCTTGGCGCCGGTGGCCTTGGCGAGCTTCTCCATGTCGCTCTTCTTAACACGCCTGACGGCCATTATGCCGTGCTTGGCCAGGTAGTGCTGAGCGAGGTCATCAATGCCCTTCTGGACGAAGACGACGTTGGCTCCGACCTCCTTGATCTTGTCAACCATCTCGCGGAGCATCTTCTCCTCCTGCTCGAGGAAGGCCTGGAGCTGCTCCGGACTGGTGATCCTGATCTCGGCGTCGGTCTCGGTCTCCTTGACCTCGAGGGCCTCGTTTATGAGGGCGATCTTGGCGTTCTCAACCCTCTTCGGCATGCCTGGGTGGACGACCTCCTTGTCAATGACGACGCCCCTGATGAGCTGGGTGTCCCGGACGCTGCCGCCCTCCTTCTTCTCGAACTTGATGTTGTCGAGGTCAACGCTGTACTTGTCGCCGACCTTCTCGGCGACCTGCCTGACGGCGTCAACGGCGATCTCGGCAAGGTACTCGCGCTCCTCCTCGGCGGCCTTACCGGTGATGGAGGTGACGGCGGCCTTCTTGAGGATATCCCTGTCCTCGACGTCGATGGTCTTGGCTATCTCGTCGAGTATCTCCTGGGCCTTCTCGGCGGCGAGGGCGTAACCCTTGATGATGATGCTCGGGTGAATGTTCTGGTCAAGAAGCTCCTCAGCCTTCCTGAGAAGCTCGCCAGCGATAACGACGGCGGTAGTGGTACCGTCACCGGCCTCCTTGTCCTGAGTCTTAGCAACCTCAACCATCATCTTAGCAGCCGGGTGCTGGATGTCCATCTCGTCGAGGATGGTGGCACCGTCGTTGGTGATGACGATGTCGCCGAGGCTGTCGACGAGCATCTTGTCCATACCCTTCGGACCGAGGGTGGTCCTAACAGTCTCGGCTATGATCCTGGCGGCGAGAATGTTAAGCCTCTGGGCATCCCTTCCGACGTACCTCTGAGTTCCCTCAGGCAGAATAACAACCGGCTGTCCAGCGAGCTGGGCCATCTCCCCTCACCTCCGCCCCTTTTTGTTTCTATCGACGGAGGACTTTTAGTTACAATTAGTGTTTTCCGCATTATGGTTCCTTTGTGTTATTTATAAAGTTTTCGGTCAATGCCCACCATACCTTTTTAACCCGTTCGGCCGACCGAAGGGTGGTGATGCAAAAATGAGCGACATCAAGGCCGAATGGGAGAAGGCCTTAGCGGAGAAGGACTGTGAGAAGCTGCTCGAGCTCTTTGACGATTACATGGACTCGATAGAGGACGAGGAGACCCTCAGGCAGGAACTGAAGAGGCTCGGGGAGGTTGCGGTCGAGTGCGAAGACCCCTACGACCTGCTCCACGAGATCGGCCACGTCTACGCTCATCTCGACGATGCCGAGGCAGGAGTCGAGCTCTACAAGAAGGTGGTGGAAAGAAAGAAGGACGACCCGGAGGAGTACGCCACGGCGCTCTACTATCTAGCTGACGCGTACGAGCACTTTGGCATGCCCGAGAAGGCGATAGAGACCTACGAAGAGCTCCTTAAGCTGGAGGAAGAAGTCCTGAAGAACGAGCGGGAGATAGCGCTCACGCTGGCGAACCTCGCGGTGAACTACGACGAGCTCGGCGAGACCGAGAAGGCAATAGAGCTCATGGAGCGCGCGAGGGAGATCTTCGAGAGGCTCAACGACGAGAAGAACCATATGATAAGCCTCCTCGACCTGGCGCACTTCAGGTACGAGCTCGGGGACTACGACGCGGCGGAGGCCCTGATCAGGGAAGTGCTGAGGAACCCGAGGGAGGACGAGATCGAGGTAAACGCCAGGCTCGTTGAGGCGGAGATATTCGCGGGAAGGGAGGAGTATGATAAGGCGTTTAAAGCAATAAGGGACGCGCTCGTGAAGGCCATAAACGTGAGCGACGATGTCTTTGGCCTCGTCTTCGATACGCTGGCCGACTTCATCGAGGGCCTCTTCAATGAGGAGGAGTACGAGACGATAGCGGAGAATATGGGCACCTTTGCGGAGCTCTTCGAGGACGACACGGCGTACTTCTTCAGGGCCATTGCCGAGCTCGCCCGCTGGAAGGCCGGGGTTGATGAGGCAAAGGAGCGCTTCGAGGAGCTCTATGAGAGGGTGGAGAACGAGGAGCTCCGCTCTGTCCTGGACGAGTGGAAGAGGCCGAAGCTGAGCCTGGGGCTTTAGGCTTTTGCCTCCCCTTTCAATTCCTTTGCATAACGCTCTATTTCAAGGAGACTCTTCCGAATTACGTTCTCTCCAGCGTTCCAGATTTCTATTCCGATCACGTTTCTTCTCTCATCGTACTCAAACCAGATATCTTCATCTACCTCGTCAGTATCCGCAACAGGACCCTCCCTGAGGAGAATGTAGAGAATGTCCGCTTTAGGGTCATATCTAACCTTCATATCCGAATCCACCTTAGGTTATTACAACAAGATAACCAGAAATGTTTTTCGGTGAAATTATTAAACAGAGAAGAGTAGAAAGAGTTCAGATCCTGGAAACGGTCTCGACCTCGGCGCTCTCAACGTTCTCGACCTGCCTGAAGGCCTCGAGAACCTGGTCGAAGTCGTAGCCCTCTTCGTCCTTCGCGAGGACGTAGAACTTGAGGGCGACGAGACCAAAGGCTATCGGCTCGCGCTCGACCTTGGCGAGGCCGAACTTCTCGGGGAGAGCCTCCTTGAGCTTCGCCTCGAGCTCGTCGAGGTTGACCTCCGGGTCGGTCGGCATGACCTTAATAACACCAACGAGGTTGAAGTCGCTCATCTTTTTCACCTCCAGACTTCACGGCCCCTCCCAGCCGCACTTGGGGCACTTGTAGGGGACTGAGAGGACCCTGCAGCTTTCGCAGCGCCAGATTATCTCCTCGCCACAGTTCGGGCAGACGAAGTGAGTGGCGTGCTCCCTAGGGGTTATCTCCTTTCCGCATGATGTGCATACGGGTATCTCAAACTTGGCTTCCACTGCGAACACCTCCGAGAAAGGTGGTTTTAATCACTGGTGGGCATTGAGGGAGTTGACTTATAAACCTTTCTCTGGGGGTGGAACTACAATGAAAGAATCCTATTCAGTTCTTCGATTCTGAGCTTCAGGCTTTCTATCATCTCTTCCCAGTTGGGACGCAGGCTCTTTGGAATGAAGTGGTTGGTGGAGTTTCCGATGTAACGGGCATTTTCCTTTGCGTAGTCGAGCTTCTCAATCAAACCCCCCCAAAACTTCCCCTCAATGTGATAGAATCCGAGGGTGAGCTTCAAAGCGTCCTCCAGCCTTTTCTGATCAAACTCCACATTGAGGGCGTGAAATGAGTCGTAGATGTCCTTGCCCTCAGCACGGTTGTAGAGGGCAGCAAGTTTCTTGGCGAGCAGATCCTCGAAGGAGTAGACCATGAACATGGTCGGGTACTCACTAACGAAGGGTGATTTGACCAGTTCAACTCCAGCCTCAATGTAGGGTGGCCTGCTGAGGTAGAACTCAACTTTGACCCTATCCCGGTTCCCGAGGGAGTTCTTGTAATAGCAATCGAACCGAAAAGTCCTGTGCAAAACTCTCGGTCCCTTAACGTCAAATCCCTCGACGAGCCTCATACCCTCTTTTATCTCCTCTGCCGCGGTGCCAAGGTCGCCGTTGAAATAGTCAATATCTATGTCTTCGGAGAACCTCGCCGCCCCAATCTTTGCAAGGTAGACCCTGTTGAGGGCAGTACCCCCCTTAAGTATAGCCTTCTCGCCGAAGATCTCCCACAGCTGACTCAGCAGGAAGGAAATCCTCTCCTCCTTGGCAATGTAGTTCAGGCCTAGTCCAGTCTTGGCGGCCAAATACCGGAGCATCTCCTCATCCATACGCCCACCCCAGTATTTTCTCCTTTCCAAGGTTGTCTATCACCTTCCACTCCTTACTGCCCCTCCCACAGGAAGGAAAAGTTGGAACGAGCTTCGTCCAGCTTTTAACCCTCCCCCTCAGATAGTCAAGAACTCTCCCCGGGACATCAACGCCTAGCTCGTCCCTGAGGAGCTCCATGACGTAGCCGGTTCTCTGACAGAGGGAGTCGCTTGCAAAGCGTTCAAAGTAGCTCAAGAATTCATCCCAGTCAAGTTTTTCGACCTCGTAGAGGGCCTTGGTTATCTCCGAGTAACCTCCACAGTGGGGGGGCTTATAAAAGCAGTCGAAGAATGTCTTCGCGAGGGTGGAAGTGTAGACTCCATCCTTAAGCGTCATTCCTGTGGCCTTTTCTCCCAGAGCAACGGCCTTGATCGTGTACTCCCCAACAGCCCTCTCACCGGATTTCCTCGGTGTTGCCACGAATATCGTGAACGGCTCGTACTCGAGTAAGCCATAAAGCCTCAGGGCGGAGGAAAATGCTATGTATCCAGGAAATATGGCAAGGGCTATCCTGTAAGGGCTTTTTATTGAGGGGCTTCCTGGCTCTTCGTTAACGAGGTAGAGACCTTTCTTCAGCCTCGTGAGGTAGCCCTTTTTTGAGAGACTCGAAAGAGCTTTCCAGAGCATTTCAGCGGTAAGATTAGGAAAGAGTTTCCGCAGTTCGTCAACACTTACTATATCAGCTCCGCGTATTGCCCTCATGATGTCCTGTTCAGTTTTTGTAATGTAGTAATTTTTCTCCATATCCTGACCATTTTGGTCAGGATCCTAATAAAATTTTCGGAAGGAGTTAAAGGGGTGTGACTAGTTACAGGGGTGGAACTTACGTTACCCTGGGGGCAGTTCTCGGAGAAATTATATGGGCCCCATGCTTCCCGTTATGGGAGACCACGCCATGGTTCAGTCTATCCGAACAGAATAAAAACCTCAGGGTTCAGTCTACTTGAGCAGACTGGAGTTGAACACTTACCAAGAATCGACCAGAGAGGATCCTCCGCAAATGAACCCCCTTCACTAGGGACGGTGAGACACAGATGGGAGTGCTGGGAAAGCCTTTGTAGTCAGGAGAAGCAGATGGAAAAGTTAGAGATAGTGGTACACGTACTATAAAAGGCCAGTGGAGTTCTCCAAAAAATTTTGCAAAAATGACAGACCATTATTAATGTTCTCCTCTGTTATGGTACCTCTGCGGACTTTGGTCTTTTTTGATTGGAGATCTTTGAGGGGATAAATCTCAAAGCCCAGCCTGTCCCTAAAGTCCGTATCAAAAGTAAGTATCTTATTTATCCCCATTTTAATCATGAGATACGTAACCCAAGCATCAAAAAGATCAAATTCGTTGCTAAATACAATGTTCCTGCCACTGTTTCCGTATTTTTGAGTTATGCTTCTTTTAGTTTCTATTTTAGTTGCCAAGAATTCAAACTCAAAAAGGGAAACACTCAGAGCTATTAGGTAATCAGGATCTGTTTTGTTCTCCAGAAAATTAAATATCTCCTGCTTATCTGTTAGGTGATCTCTTCTACTGATAAGAGCCTCTACCTGCAGTGGGTTAAGCAATAGTACAAAATTTTTTGGAAATTTTAGACCCAACTCCAGCATCCCTTCAAAAAAAGTTTTTGCGACTCTCTTTCCGTGTTTCTTTATTAGTTCATTCGTTGTTTCCCAAAGGGTCGGCCAGCCAATAAAAAAGACAACATTACTGGGAGAGGCAGGATTATCAAGAAACTCCCGGGATTTTTCATGATACTGATCTTTTGGATCACAGAGG
>DRGF01000103.1 GCA_011050175.1 Thermococcus sp.
TATAACCCTTTCTGGACAAAAATGAGTCTCAGAGGGGGAGCTCCGTGGTCTCCTTGTGTATCTTGAGGACGACCATGGTGTGGGTCGCCACGACGCCGTCGATCTCCCCAATGGTGTCGAGGAACTCGTTGAGCTCGTCGCTCCCGCTGGTTCTGATTTTGACCAGCATGTCGTAGTCGCCGGTGGTCTCGTATATCTCCACGATCTGGGGGTATTTCCTGAGCTCATTGGCGACGTGGGAGTACATGCCCGCCTTGGATTTTATGAGAATGAACGCCAGGATATGGAAACCAAGGGATTCGGGGTCAAGTATGACCGTGAACCTCTTTATTACACCCCTGTCCTTCAGCTTCTTGATCCTCTCGTAGATCGTCGACTCGGCCAGCCCGACCTCCTTGGAGATTTCCCTCAGGGGCGTTCTGCTGTTCTTTTGGAGGATGGAAAGGATTTTCCTGTCAATTTCGTCCAAACCCATTCGCATGAGCATCACCGCCAGTAAAAAATTTTCGAGAGGCTATATAAATTTGCCGATTCTAGGAAACCATACTTTTATAAAACGCCTCCGACCTTTTACCTCTAGAAGTTCTGGGAGGGTCAGCGATGCCAACGAACGTCACAGCGGAGTATCTCGCGGCGGAAGAGGAGTACAGGAACGCCAAGACTATTCCGGAGAAGATCCGCGCCCTTGAGAAGATGTACGCCACCGTCCCCAAGCATAAGGGAACGGAAAAGCTCAGACTCCAGATAAAGCGAAAGCTCGCCGAGCTGAGGAAGGAGCTGGAGAAGCAGAGGCAGATGCGCAAAGGCGGTGGCGGCCCGTCTCTGAGCGTTAGAAAAGAGGGCGCGGCACAGATAGCCCTCGCTGGCCTCCCGAACGTAGGAAAGAGCTCACTCATGAAGACGCTCACAAACGTCGAGGCCGACGTTGCGGACTACGCCTTCACAACCGTCGAGCCCATCCCAGGGATGCTGCACCACAAAGACGTCCAGATACAGCTTGTCGAGGTTCCGGGCCTCGTTGAGGGTGCCGCCCTCGGAAAGGGCATGGGGCCGCAGCTCCTCAGCGTCATCAGGAACGCCGACGCCGTTGCCATCGTGGTTGACCTCTCTCAGGACCCCCTCAAACAGCTGGAAATCCTCCTCAATGAGTTTGAGAGGGCCGGAATAAAGCTGAACAAGCGGCGCCCGAGGGTGGAGATAAAGAAGACCGCTATGGGCGGAATCGTTATCAACGGCCAGGAGAACATCAAGGGTGACATCCAGGAAGTCATGAAGATGCTCAGAGAGGAGCGCATCCACTCGGCTGAAATAACCGTCAAGGAGCCGGTAACGCTCGAGGAGTTCGCCGATGCCCTCGACGAGAGCCTCGTCTGGAAGAGGGCCATAATCATCGCCAACAAGGGCGACGCCCCGGGGAGCAGGGAGAACTACGAGAGGCTCGTTGAGGCCTACGGGGACAGGTTCAAGATAGTCCCCGTCTCGGCGAGGAGGAAGATAAACCTCGACAAGCTGAAGGACGAGCTCTACGAGCTGGCCGGAATCATCCGCGTCTTCACCAAGAGCCCGGGCGAAGAGCCTGCATACCCGCCCGTGCCGCTGAAGAAGGGCTCAACCGTTATGGATCTGGCAGAAAGAATTCACAAGGACTTCGCCAAGAACTTCCGCTACGCCAGGGTCTGGGGCAAGAGCGTGAAGTTCCCGGGTCAGCGCGTTGGTGCCGACCACGTGCTTGAAGACGGGGATATAGTGGAGATTCATGCCCGTTAGCGGCAGAACGGCCCCCGGCACTTTCTCCCGCTCTTCCCTGTCATCGCGTTTAAGCTGTACTCCTTCCCGTCGAGGCTGTCCATTATCAGCGTCTCGCCATCCTTCTCGTAGAGCCAGAAGACCTTGTACGCCCGTTCTTCCCTAACGATTTCAATCCTGGGAAGCCACCAGGAGACAACCCTCGAGTTCCCCCACGTTATTGCGCTCTCAAAGGCCTTCATCCTGGCTTCCTCTTCACCCACGAGGGGTTCCATTACTTTTTTCTCCTCAACTTCCCACTCCTGGAGTTCTATGAAGCCGTCTCCCCTCTCGGCACCGAGGCGGTAGAGGTCAACGTAGGCGAAGTAATCCACAACTCTGTCCTTCATTCCGAGCCTCTTATAGTAAAGCTTGAGGTGGTATACCTGGTAAGGATACAAAACAAAGCTCGATTCCATTTCGGGATTGAATATTGGCCTCATGACCTTTACAGTTTTCATGACCAACACCGCAACGATTTGAACTACTCTCCAGACTTCCCAGATTTTTCAACACATAGTTTCAAACAATAAGTTTATAACTTTTTGGCAACAACATACAACGCTGGCCATCGGTCAGCACATATAGCCATGGAGGGTTTAATATGGGACTCAACTCCAGTGGATGGGCGTTGCTGTTTGTTCCAACCCTTTTGGGAATAGCCACGATGCTTCTCTACGGCTTTTGGGACAGAATAACAGGCAAGGAATACTACGTGGACGAGGAGATCCTGGCCTACGACGAAGACCTCATTGAAGAGCTCAAGAAGGAGGGTAAGGCATGAACGACGGTATTCTTCTTGGTTTTCTGGTTTACCTCGGCCTGCTCGCCTATATAGGCTGGTGGGCCAACAAATACACCAAGACCGAAGACCAGTACTTCGTCGGCGGAAGGAAGGTTCATGTCCTGGCCGCGACCCTATCCGACAAGGCCAGTGACTTCTCAGGATGGCTGATGCTCGGCTACCCCGGAAGCGCCTTTAAAGCGGGCCTCGGTGCCTTCTGGGCAGGTATTGGCTGTCTCTTTGGCACCCTCGCGGATTATGTTCTCATAGGGCCGAGGCTTAGAATGTACGCGGGTAAATTCAGGGCAATAACCGTTCCCGACTACCTGGAGGCCAGGCTAAAGGACGACACCAAGCTGATTAGAATCCTGAGTGCGCTGATAATCGTTATCTTCATGACGGCTTATGTGGCAGCCCAGTTCACGGCCGGAGGAAAGACGTTCGCGGAGGGCTTTGGTGTAAGCGTGAACACTGGAATAATCATAACGGTAATAATCCTCACCGCCTACGTTATCACCGGAGGATTCTTCGCCGTCGTCTGGACGGACGTCGTGCAGGCCCTCTTCATGTTGTTGACCCTGGTAATAGTCCCAATCCTTGCGCTCTCCAAGATAGGCGGTTTTGATAAAGCGACGGAGGTAATAGGCAACGCCGACCCGACAAAGCTTCACCCATTCGGGGGAGCAACCGGCTGGGCCGCGATAATCTTCGCCATCGGCTATGCCTCATGGATAGTCGGCTACCTCGGACAGCCCCACATAGTCACTCGCTACATGAGCGTTGAGGACCCGAGAAAGCTCAGGAGGCCGGGTATCTTCATCAGCGGCATCTGGACAACCATCGTCCTCTGGGGGGCCTTCTTCGCAGGCTTCCTAGGCTTCGCACTTTACCAGGCGGGCATGCTCAACGTCAGCGACCCGGAGCGTATCATCCCGGCCATGGCCGTTGAACTCATGCCGAGCTGGGTTGCCGGTTTCGTCATAGCGGGTATAATCTCGGCCGTCATGAGCACCGCGGATTCTCAGCTTCTCGTGGCTTCCTCCGCAATAGCGAGGGACTTCTACCACAAGGTTCTCGGCAAAGAGCTGGGTAAGAAGCAGATGGTGAACCTATCGAGGCTCGTGGTTGCCGGCGTTGCAGTTATCGGTCTCTGGTTCGCCATCACCGGGCCGGGAATAATCTACCAGATGGTCGCAACCGCCTGGGGTGGACTTGCCGTTGGCTTTGGCCCGATACTCACTCTGAGCCTGTGGTGGAAGCGCGTTACGAAGGAGGGCGGAATAGCCGGCATGGCCTACGGTCTCCTCAGCGAGGTCATTTTTGAGGCAAAGATTTACGGCTGGGCCTTCACCAAGGACGCACCAGGTATCTGGGGAACGATAGGCGGCTGGTTCCAGGACGTTCCAGTGTTCTTCATCAACTTCTTCATAACGCTCTTCGTAATCATAATCGTCAGCCTCCTTACCAAGCCCCCAGAAGATGCCGTCAAGCTCCACGAAGAGATATTCAAGAAGGTCCCCATCGAGGGAGCCGGCAAGAAGAGCATCACAGAAACAAGGGCCAAGAGCCAGGTGGAGAACGTCGCAGAGTTCGTTTTGACAAAGGGAACGGCTTGATTTTCATACTTTTTCGTCCTTTTGCTCTTTATCATTCCCCCAATTAATCCTGCCTCTGTGCCTCATTATTATTAAACCAAAGGTTTTAAACCATTGTTCAGCAACCTAACGTTTATAAACATCAACGTCCATGTATGTGCGCACGTCAAATTTTTTGGGGTGGAACGCATGAGACCGCTCGACCTTACCGAGAAAGACCCATCCAAGAGGGTTACAATCTATTTTGAGGGTAAACCCCTGGAGGCCTACGAGGGAGAAAAGTTCCATGTTGCAATGCTCGCAAACGGCGTTTACTGGCTCACGACGAGTAGCGAAGGGAGGCACAGGGGTGCCTTCACATTTGGGCCACTCCCAGTCACGGTTAGCGGAGTAAGGAACATCAATGGAAGGAAGCTCAAGGTAACGGACGGAATGAGGATAGAGAGGCAGACCTACGCCGATTTCCAGGAGCAGGTTGAAATAGATGAAGGAAAGCCCGTCCTCCAGTACGTTGTTGATGTCGCAGTCATCGGTGCCGGCCCCGCTGGTTTGGGCGTCATCAAGGAAATCGGGGGCAAGCTTACCACGGCACTGATTGAGGAAAAGGGCTGGCTCGGCGGTGACTTGAAGCTCAAGAGCGTTGAGCAGGAGGGCTTTGGCGACCCGAAAGAGGCCCTGAAGGAGCTTACTGAGCTCCCCGAGAACACCCGCGTTTTCCTTGGGACAACTGCACTCGGCGTTTTTGACAAGGGCGAATACTTTCTCGTCCCTGCAGTTAGGAACGACCAGCTCATCGAGATAATGGCCAAGCGCGTCGTTCTGGCGACAGGGGCAGTTGACGCAATAATGCTCTTTGAGAACAACGACTACCCCGGCGTCTTCAGAAGGAGCGATGCCCTTGAGGTCATCAACGTCTGGGGGGTCGCTCCAGGGAAGAGGGTTGCCGTCGTCGGCGCGTTTCCGGAGGAGATAACGGCCGAGCTCGACCGCTGGGGAATCGAGTACGTTGTGGTGCCGAACCCCAAGCGCGTGGAAGGAGACGACAGGGTTGAGCGCCTCATTGACTGGAACGGCAACACCTACGAAGTAGATGCGGTTATAATGGCCGATGGAAGGATTCCAGACATCAACCCCGTGACTCAGGCCGGCGGGAAGCTGAGGTTCAAGCGCGGCTACTACATGCCGGTTCTCGACTCCCAGCACAGGATACGCGATGGAATATACGTCGCTGGAAGCGCCGTTTCAATAAAGCCCCACTACGCTAACTACCTTGAAGGAAGGCTCGTTGGGGCGTATCTCCTCCAGGAGTTCAGCTTTGAGGCGGAACCGTGCGTCTACGAGGAGAGGCTGAAGGACTACGAACCCGTGGCGAGGCCCCTTCCGCATCTCCCGCTCGATGAGATGGGGGGAGAGGACGTCCAGATATGCGGCTGTGGTGTCACGCTAAAGAAGGTCGACGACGTCGTGAAGAGCGGCATAACCGACCTCCAGATAATCAAGCGCCTGACGCACCTCGCGATGGGCTTCTGCCAGGGCCGCTTCTGCCTCTTCAACGGTGCCCTGCTGACATCACAGCGGAGCGGGACGCCAATGGACAAGCTCGACATTCCCGTTGCGAGGCCCCCGATTAAGAACGTGAAAATGAAGGTTACCGCCGGGAGGGATTGAAGATGCCGACGAGGAAGCTTCCTGAAAAGAGCGAGATAACTGTCATCGGTGGAGGAATTATCGGCGTCACGATAGCGCACGAGCTCGCCAAGCGAGGTGAGGAGGTTACCGTGATAGAAAAGCGCTTCATCGGTTCAGGCTCAACCTTCCGCTGTGGAACCGGTATAAGGCAGCAGTTCAACGACGAGGCGAACGTCCAGGTCATGAAGCGCTCCGTCGAGCTGTGGAAGAAATACAGCGAGGAGTACGGCTTCCCCTTTGAGCAGACCGGCTACCTCTTCCTGCTCTACGACGACGAGGAGGTTGAGACCTTCAAGCGCAACATCGCAATACAGAACAGGTTCGGCGTCCCAA